>CALEZJ010000601.1 GCA_937927885.1 uncultured Paracoccaceae bacterium
GACAAGGGGCCGCTGTTCGAGCCCTCGAACAGCAAGATCTATCGCCACCCGACCTTTTACGACATTCCTGACGAAGTGGGGCATATGTGATGGCGCCCGCGATGTCAGACGTCATGACCCCGGATGCCGCCGAACTGGCGCGCCGGTCGCAAGGCTCGGGGCGCGCGCCGCTGGCCATCGGCTCGCCCGGGCATGACCTGTTTCTGGGCCTGGCAAGACTGGGCGACAACACCTTGATTCTGGGGCATCGGGTGTCGGAATGGTGCGGGCATGCGCCGATCCTCGAAGAGGATATCGCGCTGGCCAACATGGCGCTGGACCTGATCGGCCAGACGCAGTTGTGGCTGGGGCTGGCCGGGCAGGTCGAAGGGGCGGGACGCGATGCCGATGCGCTGGCGTTTCGTCGCGACGCATGGGACTTTTGCAACCTTCTGCTGGTCGAGCGTCCCAACGGCGACTTTGGTCAGACATTGATGCGGCAGTTCCTGTTCGATGCCTGGCACCAGCCGATGCTGGCCGCGCTGGAGGGGTCCAGCGACGCGCGCATCGCCGAGATCGCCGCCAAGGCGGGCAAGGAAGTGGCCTATCATGTCGAACGGTCCGCCGATCTGGTGATCCGGCTGGGCGACGGTACCGAGGAAAGCCACGCCCGCATGCAGGCGGCGCTGAACGCGCTCTGGCCCTATACCGGCGAGATGTTTCTGGGCGATGCGACGGACGCCCGGCTGGCCGAGGCCGGGATCATGCCCGCGCCGGAAAGCCTGCGCGCGCCCTGGGACGCGACGGTCAACGCGGTTCTGGCCGAGGCGACCCTGACGCGCCCGGTCGGCACCTTTGCCCATAGAGGCGGCAAGCAGGGGCGCCACACCGAGCATCTGGGGCATCTGCTGGCGACCATGCAATGGTTGCAGCGCGCCTACCCGGATGCGCGGTGGTAGGATGCAACCGGCGCTGGAACAGGTCTGGTCCTGGCTGGGCGAGTTGCCCGACCCCGAGATCCCGGTGGTCAGCCTGACCGACCTGGGCATCATCCGCGATGTCGCCTGGGAGGGCGGCACGCTGGTGGTGACGGTGACGCCGACCTATTCGGGCTGTCCCGCAGCCGGGGTGATCTCTCTCGACATCGAACGGCACCTTCGGGCGCGCGGTATCGACGATCTGCGGCTGGAGCGGCGGCTGAGTCCCCCCTGGACCACCGACTGGATCACGCCGAAGGCCCGCGAGGCGCTGCGCGTCTATGGGATCGCCCCTCCGGTCGGCACGGCCGCGCGCGCCAGTCGGATGACGGGGGCGGCTGGTCCGGTCGCCTGCCCGCGCTGCGGGTCGGAGGCGACCGAAAAGGTCAGCCAGTTCGGATCGACCCCCTGCAAGGCGGCCTGGCGCTGCCGCGACTGCCTTGAACCCTTTGACTATTTCAAATGCCACTGAGGTGCTGACATGGCGCGTTTCCTGCCGCTCGATGTGATCGAGGTGAAGAAAGACACCCGCGATGCCGTGGTGGTGACCCTGCGTCCGCGACCCGAGGATGCGGCGCGCTTTGCCTTTACCCAGGGCCAATACCTGACCTTTCGCCGCGATTTCGACGGCGAGGAACTGCGCCGGTCCTATTCGATCTGCGCCGGGCTGGACGAGGGGCTGTTGAAGGTCGGCATCAAGCGGGTCGAAGGCGGGGCCTTCAGTTCCTGGGCGAACGAGGATCTGGCACCCGGGGCCGTGCTGGATGCGATGCCGCCGATGGGGAATTTCCACATCCCGCTGGCGCCCGACTCGCGGCGCCACTATCTGGGCTTTGCGGGTGGGTCGGGCATCACCCCGGTGCTGTCGATCCTGAAAACCGTGCTGGCACGCGAACCCGCGTCGCGGTTCACGCTGGTCTATGCCAACCGTCAGATCAATTCGATCATGTTCCGCGAGGAGCTGGAGGATCTGAAGAACCGCTATCTGGGCCGTCTCAGCGTGATCCATGTGCTGGAAACCGAGGGGCAGGAGATCGACCTTTTTACCGGGCGTATCGACGAGGCCAAGATGGACGCGCTGTTCACGCATTGGGTCGATCCGGCCAGCGTGGACACCGCCTTCATCTGCGGGCCGGAACCGATGATGCTGACCATCGCGCGCAGCCTGAAGGCGCAGGGGCTGACCGACGGACAGATCAAGTTCGAGCTGTTTTCCAGCGGCCAGCCGGGACGGGCGCGACAAAAGGTGGCCAGCACCCATGCCGATGGCGGCGACGCCTGCGAGGCGACGGTGACCCTGGACGGGGCGACGCGCAGCTTTCGCATGCCGAAATCGGGCGAGAGCCTGCTCGACGCCGCCCTCGCAAACAAGCTGGACGCGCCCTATGCCTGCAAGGCGGGGGTCTGTTCAACCTGCCGGGCCAAGGTGATCGAGGGCGAGGTCGACATGCAAACGAACCACGCGCTGGAGGATTACGAGGTCCGGCAGGGCTATGTGCTGACCTGCCAGTGCTATCCGGTCTCGGACCGGATCGTTGTCAGCTATGACCAGTGAGGGCGCCATGAGCGACATGAGCATCGAGGACTATCTGGCGCATGGCGGGAAACTGACCGCCCCGGGGAATGTGCCCGCGCGTTACCGGGGCGAGTTGATGAGGCTCATGGCTTCGTTCGTCGACAGCGAACTGGCGGCCTCGGCCGGCTTCGCGGATTCGATCAATGACGCTCCAAGTGTGAAAAGTCGCATTGCCGCCGCTCGGATCACGCTGGAAAAGGCCGCCCATGCAGAAAAAGTGCTGGCGGTGATGGCGGAATTCGGCGTCGACACCGCGCGCTATGAAGGTGTCCATCCCTGGGCGGCGCGGCTGGCGCGTGAGGCCGATATCGGCGCGATGCGGCAGGGTGGCGACATGCGTCTCAGCGTGTTCCACTATCCCTTGCAGGGATGGGTGGACGCGGTGGTGATGAATGTGGTGCAGGGCCTCGCCGCAAAGGTCCAGTTGGGCGAACTGTCCCAGGTCAGCTACCAGCCGCTGGCCGAGGTCTTTCGCGCGATTGCCCCGGTTGAAACCCGCCATGCGGAACTGGGCATCGAAGGGCTGGCACAGATCGCTGCCTCGGAATCCGGGCGCGAGGCCGCCGAGGCCAGTCTGGCCTATTGGCGCCCGCGGGTGGCTGCGGGGTTCGGGGCGGTCAACTCGGCCCGGTACGAACGCCTTGCCCGTCTGGGCCTGCGCCACAAACCCAATGCCCGACTTCTGGCCGAATGGGAGTCCGCGCTGGCCGCGACCCTCGCCGACCTCACCCTGATCTGAAAGGCCGCCCGATGACCACC
>CALEZJ010000602.1 GCA_937927885.1 uncultured Paracoccaceae bacterium
CGAAGGTGAACGGCGAGACGCGTTCCGACCACACCGGATCGGTCAGCAGGTTCAGGCCTCCAATCTGGATCAGGAGTGTCGCATGCCCGACCATGGTCACCGTCACGTCATTCACCCGACGCGCAGGGCGGGCGGGGGTGACCGGAACCGCGGCAGGCCACTCTGCCCGCCGTTCGGCAAAGCGCCAGCGCAAGAGATCGCTGAACCCGTTCGGTTCGGCACCGCCGGGGTTGAAGAACCGATGCCCGTCGAAATGGTCGCTGGGCGGGCCCTGGTAATAACGATTGCCCGAGGCGGCACGCGCCGAGCCGAGGCCCGCTGCCGCCAGCGCCCCCAGAAGCAGCCCACCGCCCAGGATCCTGCGTCGTTTCATCCGGGGGATATGGGGTGTGGCTGAGGCCTTTCAACCCCGGCCCCGCTGCGCTAGGACCGGCGCAAACGGAGGGTGACATGGTCTTTACGGTTGCAGTCGACGGTCCCGCTGCAGCGGGCAAGGGGACGATCAGCCGCGCGCTGGCGCAGCGATTCGGGTTCGCCCATCTCGACACCGGCCTTCTTTACCGCGCGGTCGGGGCGCTGGGCGGCGACCCGGTGGCGGCGGCGCGGGACCTGAGGCCCGAGGATCTCGCCCGCGACGACCTGCGCAGCCTTGCTGCGGGCGAAGCGGCGAGTCGCGTCGCCACCCTGCCCGAAGTGCGCGCCGCGCTGACCGAATTCCAGCGCCGCTTTGCCCGCCAGCCGGGGGGGGCGGTGCTCGATGGACGCGACATCGGAACAGTGATCTGCCCCGAGGCCGAGGTGAAGCTGTTCGTCACCGCCAGCCCCGAAGTGCGCGCGCATCGCCGCTGGCTGGAACTGGGCGGCGATCCGGCGCAGGTGCTGGCCGAGGTCAAGGCCCGCGACGCGCGTGACATGTCGCGCGCCGAGGCACCCCTGCGCCCCGCAGCCGATGCGATCCTGCTCGACACCTCGTCGCAGACCATCGCCGAGGCCGTCGAGGCCGCCGCCCGCGAAGTCATCGCCCGCCTGCCGCCCAAGGTCTGACAACCGGATTTCCGCTTGCTTCGGATCCGCACCGGGGTGTTTGACCGGCCCCCGAGCGCGTCGGTGGTGCGATTCCAGCGCGAACGGCGCCCCAATGGTGCGGCTTGGGCGCAGATGCCTTCGCCGGGCGGTCCCCCTGCGTCACTGCCCGGGCTTTGCCTGAACCGCATTCCCGGTTATAGGGGCGGCGCAGCAGCAGGAAGGCCCGATGTCCGACTCACTCCTTTCGACCGTCATCAAGCCCGTCCACCGCGAGGGCTATCCCTTTATCGGTATCTTTGCCGCCGTTACCGCCGTGCTGTTCCTGATCTGGCAACCGCTGGGCTGGATCGGTGTGGTGCTGACGATCTGGTGCTATTATTTCTTTCGGGACCCTGATCGCCACACGCCCCAGCGTGAAGGGTTGATCATCAGCCCGGCCGACGGGGTGATCTCGCTGATCGAACCCGCCGTGCCGCCCGAGGAGCTGGGCATGGGCGCCACCCCGATGACCCGAGTCAGCGTCTTCATGAATGTCTTCAACTGCCATGTGAACCGCCTGCCCATCGCGGGCAAGGTGACGGCGGTGGCCTATCGGCCGGGCAAATTCCTGAATGCCTCGCTCGACAAGGCCTCGGTCGACAACGAGCGCAACGCGCTGGCGGTCGAGATTGCCGACGGGCGCCAGATCGCCGTGGTACAGATCGCCGGATTGGTGGCGCGGCGCATCGTCTGCGACGTGAAGCCGGGCGCCGTGCTGGAAACCGGCGAGCGGTTCGGCATGATCCGCTTTGGCTCGCGGCTTGACGTTTATCTGCCCGAGGGCGTGCAGCCGCTGGTGGCGCTGGGCCAGACCATGGTCGCGGGCGAGACCGTGCTGGCCGACCTGACCGCAGCCGAGCCCCGCCGTCTGGCCGAGGTGCGCTGAGGCCATGGATCAGGACCCCGGCCCAGACCTGACCACCGGTGCGCGTTCCGACCGCCGTTCGATGCCGCTGGTCATGCTGTTGCCCAATCTGGTGACGCTGCTGGGGCTTTGCGCCGGGCTGACCTCCATGCGCTATGTCATGCTGGAGATGTACGAGGCCGCCGCTGCGCTGATCGTGCTGGCGGCGCTGGTCGACGGGCTGGACGGCATGCTGGCGCGCAAGCTCAACGCGGCGTCGCCCTTTGGCGCCGAACTCGATTCACTCAGCGACTTCGTGTGTTTTGGCGTGGCGCCGGGCTTTTTCGTCTATCATTTCGCGCTGCAGGATCTGGGCGGTCCGGGCTGGATCCTGGCGCTGGTGTTTCCTCTGGGCGCCTGCCTGAGGCTGGCGCGGTTCAACGTCAACCGCGACGTGCCGCTGCCGCCGGGGGTCAAGCCGCATTTCACCGGGGTGCCGGCGCCCGCCGGAGCGATGCTGGGCCTGTTGCCGGTGTTTCTGGCGCTGGCGGGCTGGCTGGATGCGCGGCAGGTGCCGTTTCTCGTCGCGCTCTATCTGGCACTGGTCGGCGTCCTGATGATCTCGCGCCTGCCGACCCCCTCGCTGAAAGCCGTCCGGGTGCCGCGTTCGATGGCGCTGGCGGTGCTGCTGGGGGTGACCCTGTATCTGGCGGCCTTGGCGACGCGGCCGTGGCAGGTGCTGGTGCTGACCGATCTCGCCTATCTGGCGGTGGTGCTGGCGAGCGTTTTCAAGGCGATCAGACCGCGGTCGAAAGCTGCTTGACCTTGGGGGGAGTGGCGGCTATCTCGTGCCCATCGCGCGGTTGTAGCTCAGTCGGTTAGAGTACCGGCCTGTCACGCCGGGGGTCGCGGGTTCGAGCCCCGTCAACCGCGCCA
>CALEZJ010000603.1 GCA_937927885.1 uncultured Paracoccaceae bacterium
GGGAGAACTAATGCCCGGAACGGCGCGCGTAAAACAGGATGGCCAGATTGTAGAGCGCCCGGTCGATGAAGTGATGATCGGTGATGTGGTTGTGGTTCGCCCCGGCGATCGCATCCCGGTCGACGGCGTGATCATCGAAGGGCATTCCGAACTCGACCGTTCGCTGCTGACCGGGGAGACCCTGCCGGTCTTCGCGGGTCCCGATCTGGCGGTGACGGCGGGGGCGGTCAACCTGACCGGCCCGCTTACGGTGCGGGTGACGGCGGCGGGGCGCGATTCATCCCTCAGCCGGATGGCCGAACTGGTCGCCGTGGCCGAGAGCGCACGCAACAAATACACGACCCTGGCCGACAAGGCCGCGCGGGCCTATTCGCCCATCGTGCACATTGTCTCGTTCACCGCCTTCGGTGTCTGGATGTGGCTGACCGGTGGCGACCTTCGCTTTGCCATCAACATTTCGGCGGCAACGCTGATCATCACCTGCCCCTGTGCGCTGGGATTGGCCGTGCCCGCGGTTGTCACGGCGGCCTCGGGCAAGCTGTTCCGCGCGGGGCTCCTGATCAAGAACGGCACGGCGCTGGAGCGCCTGGCCGAGGTGGATACGGTCGTGTTCGACAAGACCGGCACCCTGACCATGGGCGCGCCCGAGCCGCAGAATCTGGATGACCTGTCTGCGCAGGATCTGGCCGTGGCGGCGGCGTTGGGGGCGGCTTCATCGCATCCGCTGGCGCAATCGCTGGCGCAGGCGGCAAGGGCGCGCGGGGCGATCCCGGCGCTGGTGCAGGACATCGCCGAGGTGCCCGGTCATGGTGTGCAGGCCACTTGGAACGGTGCGCTGGTCCGGCTGGGCCGCGCCAACTGGGTCGGCGCGCGGACGCTCGATCTGACCGCCGCGCATCTGTCCATCGCAGGGCAGGCGCCCCGCGCGATCACCTTTGCCGACCGCCTGCGGCCGGGAGCCGCCGAGGCCGTGCGCGCCTTTCAGCGGCAGGGCAAGCGGGTGATGCTGATCTCGGGCGACGTGCCGGGCGCGGTGCGCGATCTGGCGGATCGGCTGGGCATCGCCGACTGGCAGGCCGAGGCTCTGCCGCAAGACAAGGCGGCGGTGATCGAGGCGCTGCAGGAAAAGGGGCACAAGGTGCTGATGGTGGGCGACGGGCTGAACGACACGGTGGCGCTGACGGCGGCGCATGTGTCGATTTCCCCCGCGTCGGCGCTGGATGCCGCGCGGGTGGCGTCCGATATCGTGCTGCTGGGCGCCTCGCTGGAACCGTTGCCCGAGGCGCAGCGTGTCTCCTTGAAAGCCGTGCAGCGCATCCGCGAGAATTTCGTCATCTCGTTTGGCTACAACGTCGTCGCGGTGCCGATCGCGCTGGTTGGCCTCGCCTCGCCGCTGATTGCGGCGCTGGCCATGTCGATTTCGTCGATCACCGTGGCGCTGAACGCCCTCAGGCTGAAATAGGATCCGATGGACATTCTTGCCGTTCTGATTCCGGTGTCGCTGCTGATGGGGCTGGTGGGCCTTCTGGGCTTCTGGTGGACGCTGAAACGCGGTCAGTATGACGACCCCGAGGGCGATGGCCAGCGCATCCTGCGGCCTGACTACGACGACCGGCCCAAGAGTTAGGCCGGGTAAGGTGGGTTTGAAACCCACCTT
>CALEZJ010000604.1 GCA_937927885.1 uncultured Paracoccaceae bacterium
GCGACTGGCTGAGCGCTAGTCAACATCGGAAACAGATTCGTGACAATCCGCCACGCGCCGCATTTCTGCTCGATTCTGAAACTTTTTTTTCGCTTGGGGGCGGTCTGACACAAATAGCGGCAAACCGGGACGGCGGGCGGTGGACCGGGACAGCAAGCCCGGCACCCGCCCGCCCGGCGCCTCAGCGGCCCCAGAGCCGCGCGATCTCGACCAGCGCAAGGGCGCGGTGGTCCGCGTCGGGCAGCGTCAGGGCGCGGGCAACCGCCTCGGCGACCAGCGATCGCGCGTCGGGCACATTGCGGTCGGCCCGGACCGCCGCCGCCCGCGCCAGCCGGGCCGAGGCCGGGGCGATCCCGTCGTCATAGATGCCAAAGCCGACGTGAAACCGCGTGTCGCCCCGCATCGCGGCGACCACCTCGTCGATCAGGCGCGCCGCGGCATCCGGTGGCGTCGCGGAATGGGCAGCGACTTCGAGAAGCGTCGAACTGCTTTCCCAAAGCTCGGGGATGGCGCGCGCCAACGTCTCGGCCCGTGCGACCTCGCCCAGATCCAGCAGCACCGGCACCAGTGTCGATTCGGGGCCCTGGTAATGGAAGGAATCGTTGATCTCGGACGACGTGCGGTCGCGCCCGACCTGCAACGCCGCATCGAGCGCGGCCAGCGCCGCCTGCCGGTCGCCCGCCGCCGCCCGCGCCCGGGCCAGCGCGACCAGGATGTCGCGCTGCGCGCCATAGATGCGGCTGTCGGCTTCGGGATGCTCGGGGTTCAGCAGGGCCGACAGCGCGGCAAGGGCGGATTCGGCGGCGCCAAGCCGCCCGGCCGCCAAGTCGGCACGGGCGAGCGTGGCCAGGGCCTCGGCCTCGCCCGCGGCGGTCGCGCGGGCCAGATCCACCAGCGCGGGATCGCCGCCGCGCTCCAACAGCGCGTCGACCAGCGCCGCCCGGTCCGGGCCAGAGGGCGCCGCCACAAGGCGTTCCAGCATCTGCGCCGCCGCCTCCGCCCGGCCCGCCGCCGCCAGCGCGGCCAGCGCGTCGGGGCTGTCCTGTCCCGCAATCCCGTCGGCCAGACGCCGCGCCAGCGCGCCCTGCCCCGCCCCGGCCGCCGCCACCGCCGCGCGGCGCGTGGCATGGGCCAGCCCGTCGGGCTGGATCGCACCCAGCAGACGGTCCACCGCCCCGGCCTGCCCCTGCCCGGCGGCGCGTTCGGCCAGCGCGGTCAGCACGCGGTCGCGGTCATCGGACGGCGGCAGCCCCCGCGCAAGGGCCTCGGCCCCGGCATCGTCCCCGCGCGACAGGTAATGGCGGGCAATAGCCTCGCGGGCCTCGGACAGGAACCGGCGGTCGGTCAGCCCCGCCGCCGCCAAGATCGCGGCGCCGGTGTCGCCGCGCGCCAGTTCGGCCGGCACCAGTGCCCGCAGGATCGCCTCGTGCCAGCGCCCGGCATCCGGTTCCGCAGCAAGGATCGCGCGGATCGCCGCGGCATCGCCCAGACCGGCGCGGGCAAAGGCGATGTGCATCAGCTCCCGCAGCCGGTCCCCGGCGGACGACTCCTGCCGCGCGGCCTCGGTGGCAAGATCCAGCACGCAGGCCTGCGTGGGCGCCGGAAGACAACTCGCATCCCCGGCCCGGGCCACCCCGCCCCAGAGCCCGCCAACCAGGGTCACCACCACCAGACTCGCACCCGCACGCCACCAAAGCCGGTCCTGCATGACAGCCTCCATCCCGATCCGGTCCGTCTGCCACGGTGCCCGGACCGTCGCCTTGATCCCGGACAACCCGGCGCTGCCCGCGAATTGGGCAGCGGGGCGAGGATTGCGCAAAGATCGGGCAGCCGCCCCCGCCCACCGGGGTAGCCCCGCCGAACAGGGCATTGCCGAGCGCCCCGGATTGTCTAAACTCGACGCAAAGAGGCGGTGTCATGAGCACGTATTTCAACGAAATGATGGACAGGGGCGCGGTGCGCCCGCCCTATGCGCAATTGCAAGGCTGGGTCGACCAGATGCCGGCCGAGCTGCGCAACCTCAAGCAGGCCGAAGCCGAGGCGCTGTTTCGCCGCATCGGCATCACCTTTGCGGTCTACGGCGAGGGGGGCGATCCGGACCGCCTGATCCCTTTCGACATGTTTCCCCGCGTCTTTGCCGCGCAGGAATGGTTCCGGCTGGAACGCGGCATCAAGCAGCGCGCCCGGGCACTGAACGCCTTTCTCGCCGATGTCTACGACCGGGGCGAGATCGTGCGCGCGGGCCGCATCCCGGCCCGGCTGGTCTATCTGAATGAAGCCTATGAAAAGGCCGTCGCCGGGTTCCGCCCGCCCAAGGGGGTCTATTCGCACATCGTCGGCATCGACCTCGTGCGCACCGGCCCCGACGAATTCTATGTGCTCGAAGACAATTGCCGCACGCCCTCGGGGGTCAGCTACATGCTGGAAAACCGCGAGATCATGATGCGGATGTTCCCCGAACTCTTCGCCTCGAACCGCATCCAGCCGGTCGAGGCCTATCCGGAACTCTTGCGCTCGACCCTGGCCTCGGTCGCCCCCGCGAACTGCCCCGGCGAGCCCAACATCGTCATCCTGACGCCCGGCCATTTCAACAGCGCCTATTACGAACATTCCTTCCTGGCCGACATGATGGGCGTGGAACTGGTCGAGGGGCAGGATCTGTTCGTCGAGGGCGGCCAGGTCTACATGCGCACCACGCAGGGGCCCAAACGCGTCGACGTGATCTATCGGCGTATCGACGACGCCTTTCTCGATCCCCTGTGTTTCCGCCCCGATTCCATGCTGGGCGTGCCGGGGTTGATGGATGTCTACCGTTCGGGCGGGGTCAGCATCTGTTCGGCCCCGGGCGCGGGCGTGGCCGATGACAAGGCGGTCTATACCTATGTGCCCGAAATGGTGCGCTTCTACCTGGGCGAAGAGCCGATCCTGCAAAACGTCCCCACCTGGCAATGCGCCAAGGCGGATGAATTGACGCATGTGCTGGAGAACCTTGGCGACCTGGTGGTCAAGGAGGTGCATGGCTCGGGTGGCTACGGGATGCTCGTGGGGCCCAAATCGACCAAGGCGGAAATCGAGGCCTTTCGCGCCAAGATCATCGACGCCCCCGACAATTACATCGCCCAGCCGACGCTGGCGCTGTCGACCGTGCCCAGTTTCGTCGAGCAAGGGGTGGCGCCGCGCCACGTCGACCTCCGGCCCTATTGCCTGGTGGGCGAGCGGATCGAACTGGTGCCCGGCGGCCTGACCCGCGTCGCGCTGCGCGAGGGGTCGCTGGTGGTGAACTCGTCGCAAGGCGGCGGGGTCAAGGACACCTGGGTGCTGGCGGAGTGAGGGGCGAGATGGGCCATACGTTGCGCGGCTGGCGGGGCAAGAGTGCGTATTTCAGGCAGAATGAAAGGGGGGCCGCGCGATGCTGAGCCGGACCGCCGAGAACCTCTATTGGCTGGCGCGCTACATGGAACGCGCAGAGACCGCGGCGCGGCTTCTGGATGTGGGTTCGCGCATCGCCATGCTGCCCAATTCCGAACAGGGCTACCGCAACGAATGGGAGGCCCTGTTGCGCGCGGGCGGCAGTGCCGATGCCTTTGCGCGGCGCTACGGCGACCCGGTCCAGCGCAACATCGAAAGCCATCTGTTCTTCGACCACGAGAATCCCTCATCGGTGGTGTCCTCGATCACGAGGGCGCGCGAGAACGGGCGCATCGTGCGTACCGCGCTGACGACGCAGGTCTGGGACGCGCTGAACACCGCATTTCAGGAAATGCGCGAGATGGAGCGCCGGCCGCGCTCGGCGCAGTCGCTCTCGGTGCTGACCGACTGGACGATGCGCCATTCGGCGCTGGTGCGCGGCGCGATCGACGCGACCTTGCTGCGCAATGACGGCTGGGATTTCCTCAATCTGGGCTATGTGCTGGAGCGCGCCGACAGCACCGCGCGGCTCCTGGACGTGAAATACTATGTGCTGCTGCCGAACCTCAGTTTCGTCGGCTCGGGGCTGGACAATTACCAGTGGCGCACGCTTTTGCGCGCGATGTCGCTGCACCGGGCGTTTCACTGGGCCTACGGCGGCGAGGTGACGGCGGCGAAGATCGCCGATTTCCTGATCCTGAACCCGCAGACGCCGCGCGGCCTGCGCCCCTGCGTGCAGGCGATGACCCATCATCTGGACCGGCTGGCGCAGGCCTACGGCGCCGTCACCCCGGCGCAAGAGGCGGCGCAGGCGTTGCGCGACCGCATGGAGGCGGTCACCATCCAGGGCATTCTGGACGAGGGGCTGCACGAATTCCTGACCCGGTTCATCCGCGAGGTCTCGGGCGTCGGGCAGAAGATCCACGAATCCTATCTGGGCGGAGACCTGTAATGCGCCTCGCGGTCGAGCATGTGACGACCTACACCTATGACCGGCCGGTGCGCCGCGTCGTGCAGAGCCACCGGCTGACGCCGACCGCCTGCCAGAACCAGCGCGTGATCGACTGGGCGGTGACGGTCAGCGACGGCGTGCGCGGCGGATCGTTTCGCGACGGGGCGGGCGACCGGATCGAGGGCTGGAGCGTCAAGGGCCCGGTCGAGGCGATCGAGGTGCGGGTCAAGGGTCTGGTCGAGACACAGGACATGGCCGGTGTCCTGAAGGGCTTGCGCGAATCGGTGCCCGCGGTCGCCTGGCTGGGGGAAACCGCGCCCACCGCGCCGGACGGCGCCTTGCGCGACCTCGCGGCGCAGGGCGCGGGCGGCGATGCGCTGTCGCTGGCGCATGATCTGGCCGGGCTGGTGGCCGGGGCCATCGCCTGGGTGCCCGGGCGCACCGATGCCTCGACCAGCGCGGCCGAGGCGCTGGCGCAGGGCGAAGGGGTCTGCCAGGACCACGCCCATGCGCTGATCGCACTGGCGCGGCTCAGGGATCTGCCCGCGCGCTATGTCTCGGGCTACATGTTCGACGCGGGCGAGGCGGGCGAGGCGGCGCATGCCTGGGCCGAGATCTGGATCGAGGGCCTGGGCTGGGTCGGCTTCGACCCCGCCAACCGCTGCTGCCCGGATGCGCGCTATATCCGGCTGGGCTGCGGGATGGATGGGGCGGGGGCGGCGCCGATCCGGGGTGTCGCGCGCGGCCTTGCCACGGAATCGTTGCAGATCGCCGTTGCGGTCGCGCAGGCGCAACAGTAGCACAGGCGGGGGGCAGTCCGCCCCCTCTGGCCTGACGGCCATTCACCCCCCTTGGGATCATTGGGGCACAAAGACGGGGCGCCGGGTGTTGTCATGACCTATTGTGTCGGGTTGCTCTTGAAGGCGGGCATGGTGCTGTTGTCGGACACGCGCACCAACGCCGGGCTGGACAACATCGCCACCTATCGCAAGATGTTCACCTTCGAGGTGCCGGGCGAGCGGGTGATCGTGATGATGACCGCGGGAAGCCTCTCGGTGACGCAGACCACCATCGCGCGGCTGCGCGAGGCGATCGAGCACCCCGAGGAGGCCGAGGGCCAGTCGATCCTGACCGCGCGCACGCTTCTGGATGTGGCGCAGATCGTCGGCAACACGCTGTCCTCGGTCCGCCACGACATCAACGCCAAGATGGAGGCCAGCAAGGTATCGACCAGCGCCTCGATCATCCTGGCAGGCCAGCGGCGCGGCGGCACGATGCGGATGTTCCTGATCTACCCTGAGGGCAATTTCATCGAGGCGACCGAGGACACACCCTATCTGCAGATCGGCGAGCACAAATACGGCAAGCCGATCCTGGACCGCGTGGTGCGCCCCGAGACGAGTCTGGAAGAGGCGCGCAAGGCGGTTCTCCTGTCGATGGATTCGACGCTGCGCTCGAACCTGTCGGTGGGCATGCCGCTGGATTACGCGGAAATCGCCGCCGGCGCCTGCCGCGTCACCCGCAGCCAGCGAATCGAGGCCCAGGACGAGGATTTCCGCGCCATGTCGCAGGCCTGGTCCAACGCCCTGCGCGACGGGTTCCAGAAGATCAGCATCTAGCCGGGTGGCGCGCGCGCCGCGCACGCGGCTGGCGACCCGCCCCGGCGGCAGGCCGCGCGTCCGGGTTTGGCCCGGTTGACGCCGGCGCGCGCTGCGGGCATCAACGGGGCAGGCAAGAAGGAGGGCGACATGGGCTGGAAAACTCTGGATCAGATGGAGTTTCAGGGCAAGACCGCGCTGGTTCGGGTGGATATCAACGTCCCCGTCGAGGCCGGTCAGGTCACCGATTTCACCCGCATCGACGCGGTGCTGCCGACGATCCGCGATCTGGCGGCCAAGGGCGCCAAAGTGGTGCTGCTGGCGCATTTCGACCGGCCAAAGGGCAAGGTCGTGCCCGCGATGTCGCTGGCCCATATCCGCCCGGCGCTGGAGGCGCGGCTGGGCGCTCCGGTCGCCTTTGCCGAGGATTGCATCGGCCTGCCCGCCAAGCAGGCGGTGTCGGCGCTGGCGCCCGGGGGCGTCCTGCTGTTGGAAAACACCCGGTTTCACGCGGGCGAGGAAAAGAACGACCCCGAACTGGCGGCGGCGATGGCGGCGCTGGGGGACATCTATGTGAACGACGCCTTTTCGGCGGCGCACCGGGCGCATGCCTCGACCGAGGGGATCGCGCATCTGCTGCCCTCCTGCGCGGGGCGGCTGATGGCGGCGGAACTGAACGCGCTGAACGCGGCGCTGGGCCAGCCGCAGCGCCCGGTGGTGGCGGTGGTGGGCGGCGCGAAAGTGTCGACCAAGCTCGACCTTCTGGCCAATCTGGTGGGCAAGGTCGACGATCTGGTGATCGGCGGCGGGATGGCGAACACCTTTCTGGCCGCGCAGGGCAAGCCGGTCGGCAAGTCGCTGTGCGAGCACGACCTGGCCGGGACCGCGCGCGACATCCTGGCAAAGGCGGCGACCACGGGCTGCCGCGTCCATCTGCCGGTCGATCTGGTGGTGGCGCGCGAATTCCGCGCCCATGCCCCGTCCGAGGTGGTGGCCGAATGCCCGCCGGATGCGATGATCCTCGATGCGGGGCCCGACACGATCGCCGCGCTGGGCAGGGTCTTTGCCGAGGCGCGCACGCTGATCTGGAACGGGCCGCTTGGCGCGTTCGAACTGGAGCCCTTCGACGCCGCGACCAATGCGGCGGCGCGGACAGTGGCGGAACTGACCCGCGCGGGGCGGCTGATCTCGGTCGCGGGCGGGGGCGACACGGTGGCGGCGCTGAACCGGGCGGGCGCCGCCGAGGGGTTCAGCTATATCTCGACGGCGGGGGGCGCGTTCCTGGAATGGATGGAGGGCAAGCT
>CALEZJ010000605.1 GCA_937927885.1 uncultured Paracoccaceae bacterium
GCAATCGTACCTATCTGTTGCAGGATGCCGACGGACAGATTCTCGAAGGGCATTCGATCAGCGCGGGGCTGGACTATCCCGGGATCGGGCCTGAACATTCCTGGCTGCACGACACCGGCCGCGCAGAATATGTCAGCATCACCGATGCCGAGGCGCTGGAGGCCTTCCAGCTTTGCTGCCACCTGGAGGGCATCATCCCCGCGCTGGAACCCAGTCATGCGCTTGCGCATGTGATGAAGATAGCGCCGAGCCTGCCGAAAGAGCAGATCATCGTGATGAACATGTGCGGGCGTGGCGACAAGGACATCTTCACCGTGGCCCGGCATTTGGGCTTTGACATGAAGGTTTGAGCCAAGGAGCGGCGTTGGGGGCCTTCCCCCCCGTCGCCGTTCGGCGGGCCCCAAGGACTAATTCTTCGTAACTCGAACGGGGTCAGCGCAGGCCGGTGCGCAGGTCGGGCGGACCGCCGGTCGACGGTTGCACCATGCCGGCGCGCAGGCTGCGCCCGATGCGGTGGGCCAGTGCAGACCAGGCCGCTGCGGCCTCGGGCGGCAGGTTGCGGCGAAGAACCATGTCGAACAGGCCCAGCCAGGGGTCGAACATCCCCGGCCGCACATCGCCCGCGTCGCGGTGAACGGCCAACGGGTTCCCATCATAGCCGCGCTCAAAGAGGATCGCGTTGCGCCAGAAGCGGGCGATCTTGGCCTCGTGCGCGGGCCAGTCGGTGACATGGCGGGCAAAGACCGGACCCAGCCCAGGATGCTCGCGCACGAAAGCGTAGAAATCGGCGACAACGGCGTCGATCTGTTCGGGCGTGACGGGGATGCGGGGCTCGATCATGCGGTCCAGATGCAACCGTTCGTTGACACGGGCAAGGGACGCAATGTCACACCCCGGCGTCGTCGAGCGCGTAAAGGCGCAATACCTCGAGCGGGACGATATCCAGCGTGCGCCGGTGCGTGGAGGCCAGCCGCAGGCGCGGTGCGGCGCCTTCGTCATGGGCCTGCAGGAACCGTGCAGCGCACAGGCACCATTGATCCCCCGGTTTCAGCCCGGCAAAACCGTATTCGGGTCGTGGCGTGGACAGGTCATTGCCGAGGTATTTCGACAGCGCCAGGAATTCCGCCGTCATCACCGCGCAGACCGTGTGCAGGCCGCGGTCTGCCGCCGAGGTGTCGCAGCAGCCATTGCGAAAAAACCCGGTGACCGGATTTGTCGAGCACTGCCCCAGTGGCCCGCCCAGAACGTTGACCGAGGGTTCCATTCAGGTGCTGGGCGGCAGGCACAGCATGCTGCCCGCGTCCCAAACATGCCCTTCGGGGCACGAGATCGCCACGGGCGATTTCCCGCACGACTGGGCAAGCGCGAAGGAGGGAACCAGCGCGGGAACCGCCCCAAGGGTCAGGGCCACGAGAAGGGATTTCAAGCGCATCGACAGACCTCCGATCAGGACAGGACCACAGGATAGCACGAATCGCCCCATTCCCCAGCGCCTTCGCACGCGCTTCACAGGCCTTTGTGCGTCCCGTCACAGAAGGGGGCGCGTGCCGATTGCTTGCAACCGCAGAAGAACACGCGCCGCGAGTCTTCGGCGGTAAACTTGTTCGGGCTCAGTCCCGTGCCCTTGTGCGACCCGTCGCAAAAGGGCTGTCGGGAACTGCGCCCGCAGGCGCACCAGAAATAGGTCTTTCCGGCCTCGACCTCGACAGGAAACGGGGCTTTCTGGGCAATGATGGGGGGTTCGCTCATGGCTTACTCTGCTGGCTCGGTGACGGTTTCGGCGAGACTGCGCGCGATGGCGCGAAATTGGTCGATGTTCGATTCCAGTACCCCAGGTTCGCGAAACCGGCGGTCGGCGCTGTTGACGGCGATCACCACATCGCGGTCGCGGTCGATCCAGACGAACTGACCGTAAACGCCCCGGGCATAGACTTCGCCGGGTTCGGCGTGGGGCGGGATCCACCACTGATAGCCATATCCTTCGCCCCCCGGGGCCGAGGCAGCCGTGGATTCGGCCAGCCACTCGGCCGACACGATCTGGCGACCCTGCCATTCGCCGTTCTGCGCCACCAGTTGACCGATGCGCGCATAGTCGCGCGTTGTCAGGTTCAGCCCGCCAAGCACGAATTCCACCCCTTCGCCATCGGTGACGTAATAGGGCGCGCGCTCCAGCCCAAGCGGACGCCAGAGCCGTTCCTCCATCAGTTCGGAAACCGACCTCCCGGTGGCGCCGCGAATCACCATGGCGATGACATGGGTGTCGATCGAGACATAGAGCCAGTCCGCCCCGGGAGCGCCGCGCCGCGCGCTTTGTCCGGCGGCGAAGCCATCCATCGAGCCACCCATCGCCAGCACCCGGCCCATGCGGTTGATGTCGGACCAGAAGTCCAGATAATCCTCGTTGAAGGCAACCCCCGAGGCCATGTTCAACACATGCCGGATTGTCGCCCCGTCATAGGCCGATCCACGAAGCGCAGGTGCATATCGGGTCACCGGTGCGTTCAGGTCGGGGATCGTGCCATCGTCGACCAACGTACCCAACAGCAGCGACAGCGCCGATTTCGCCACCGACCACGAGATGCGCAGGTCTTCGGGCGCGGTGCCCAGGCGATAGGATTCGTGCACGATCCGGCCTTGGTGCAACACCACAGTCGCGGTCACGCGGCGGGCCTCGGCCCAGGACAGAAAGCCGTCGGGCATTGCTGCCTCGGGTCCCTGCGGCAGCGGAATCGCGGTGCCGCCGTCCATTCCGCGGGTCAGGAACAGGCCGTCCATGCCCGAAAAATTACGCACGATGCGGTCCTCGGCAAAGAGGCTGTTGACCGCCATCAGCCGGGTCAGTTCCTCGCGCTTCCAGACGGCGGCGGCGGCCAGGACGATGGCCAGGATCAGCAACCCCCATCCCAGACGTTTGAAAAACCGGCGCATTTGCCCTCCCCTGTTGACCAGCGCAGTCTGGCAGGGTTCTTTGCAAAGGCAAGGGGGCAGTCCCTTGACGTTGCGCACGGGCAGCGCGATATCCGGCGGCGGGCCGCATTCAACGGGGATGCGGCGCTTGCGGAGTTGGCGCGCATCATGGCGTCGTTTGGGGCTTCGTCGGGGGATCCAAGGGTGGATCGCCGCCACGCCTTTGCCGAAGGTTACGCCGAAAGCGGCGATCTGGCAGCGGCAATCGGGATTCTGTCGGAGGCTTTGGACCTCGTGCCGGACTGGGCCGTTGGCTGGTTCCGGCTTGGCGAATGGCACGAAGCAGCGGGCGATGTGCCCCGCGCGATTGCCGCCTGGGAGCGCGCGCTGGAGGCAGATCCTGCGGATCGGCTGGGCGCGGGGCTGAAACGCGATCTGGCGCGCTCGGTACCCCTGACCGAGGCGATGCCCCCCGCCTTCGTCGAGGCGCTTTTTGACCAGTATGCCCCACGGTTCGAGCAATCCTTGTTGGGGCAACTGGGTTATTGCGCGCCGGTGCTGCTGGCCGACGCGCTGGCCGGGCGGCGGTTCACGCGAGCGATGGACCTGGGCTGCGGCACGGGCCTGGCCGGGGCGGCGCTGCGCGACACTTGCGACTGGCTGGAAGGCTGCGACATCTCGGCCGCGATGCTGGCCGAGGCAGCGGGCAAGGGGATCTATGATCGGCTGGAAAAACGCGATCTGGGCGAGATGGCGCTGGGTGACGCTCGCTTCGACCTGATCGTGGCGGCGGACGTGTTCATCTACCTTGGCGCGCTGGAGCGTATTCTGGGCTGGTGCGCGGGGTCGCTGGTTCCGGGCGGGGTGTTGGCCTTCACCGTCGAGGAGGTCGAGACTGCATCGGTGGTCCTGCAGCCCAGTCGACGTTTTGCCCATTCTCGCGCCTATCTGGCCGAAGTTCTGTCGGCGGCCGGGTTTGGTTCGGCGCGGATGGACACGGTGGTCCTGCGCATGGACCGGGG
>CALEZJ010000606.1 GCA_937927885.1 uncultured Paracoccaceae bacterium
GGGAGTGGCGCGCTCGATGCCGGCGTCGGGCGCGGTGGACCGGGTTGCGGCGGCGCGTGGGCTGCCGTGTTACGCCACGCCGACCGGCTGGAAATTCTTCGGCACGCTTCTGGACGCGGGCCTTGCCACGCTGTGCGGCGAGGAATCGGCGGGCACCGGCAGCGAC
Source organism: uncultured Paracoccaceae bacterium (assembly GCA_937927885.1). Lineage (GTDB taxonomy): Bacteria > Pseudomonadota > Alphaproteobacteria > Rhodobacterales > Rhodobacteraceae > Pararhodobacter. The sequence continues at coordinate 167 of CALEZJ010000606.1, forward strand.
CATGTGCGCGAGAAGGACGGGCTCTGGGCGGTGCTGCTGTGGCTCAACATCCTCGCCGTGAGGCGGCAGACGGTGGCGCAGGTCATGGCGGATCATTGGGCCGAGTTCGGGCGCACCTATTATTCGCGCCACGATTACGAGGCCGTGGACAGCGCCATTGCCAATGCCCTGATGGCCGATCTGCGCGCAGCGCTGCCCGGCATGGCGGGGCGGACGGCGGGGGGCTTGGTCGTGCAAACGGCCGAGGATTTCGCCTATACCGATCCGGTCGATGGCTCGATTGCCACGGCGCAGGGGGTGCAGATCGGGTTCGAGGGCGGCGCGCGCGCGGTGCTGCGCCTCAGCGGCACCGGAACCGAGGGTGCGACGCTGCGGGTCTATCTGGAGCGCTTCGACCCGGCGGATTTCGCGCAGGACCCGCAGAGCGCCCTTGCCCCGGTGATCGCGGCGGTCGAGGCTCTGGCCGGGATTGCCGCCCGCACCGGGCGCCAGGGGCCGGATGTCATCACCTGACATTTGCCCACAGGCAGGCGGTGGCGACGGCGCGAGATGCGGTGCGAGGCCAGACCAGGCCCCGCAACCCCTTGTCGTCTGACGTTCAAACGTCAGACGATCATACCGCAGGCACCCGCAGCACGATCCCGTCAAGCTCTGCCGACATGGTCAACTGGCACGACAGGCGCGAGGCCTCGGTGCGCTCTCCCTCGACCACGTCCAGCATCGCCTCTTCAAAGGGTTCGGGCACCCCGGCCGCCCCCCGCCAGTCATCGTCAACATGGACGTGACAGGTGGCGCAACTCATCGTGCCGCCGCATTCTCCGATGATGCCGGGCACCCCGGCGGCCTGCGCGGCCTCCATCAGGCTCAGTCCCTCGCGCACCTCATGGGTGCGCGCGGTGCCGTCGGGCAGGATCCAGGTGGCTTTCATGGCGTCCTCATACGAACCAGATCAGGAAGTCGCGCGCCTCTTCGGGGGTCTTGCCCGCGCATTTGGCGATCTCGACGCGCTTCATGTGGGTGTGATGCGCGACATACTCGGGCCCCATCGCCGCCACCAGCGCGCTGTCGGCGGCCAGATCGTCGAGCGCCTCGCCCAAGCCCGCCGCCACGCCATGCGGCGCCGTCTGACCGGTGAAACAATCGCCCCCCTCGACCGCAGGCAGCGCATAGCGCCCCTCGACCCCCAGCCGCGCCGCCTGCAAGACCGCCGCCACCGCCGCATAGGGGTTGGCGCTGGCATCGGCCATGCGGTGTTCCAGCCGCGCCTTCTTGCCGCCCTCGCCCGAAACCCGCGCGGTCACGCCGCGATGATCCTCGCCCCAGTTGCACCAATAGCCCGACATCGTCGCCGGTTGCAGCCGCGCATAGGAATTGACCGACGGCGCGACCAGCGCCGCGAGCGCCTTGTGGTGACGCATCCAGCCCGCGATCACCCCGCGCCCCAGGTCGTTCATCCCGGCAATCCCACCCTGTGACCCGTTCGACAGCGCATTCGCCCCGGTCGCATCGGCAAACGAGAGGTTGATATGCATCCCCGAGCCACCCCGGTCAAAGAAGGGCTTTGGCAGGAAGGTCAGGATCACGCCCTTGCGAAACGCCACCTCGCGGGCGAGTTGGCGGAACATCACCACCTCGTCGACGGCCTTCAACGCCTCGTCAAAGGTCAGGGTGAATTCGTATTGCGGGGTGTCGTATTCGGTGGTGCAGAGGTCCAGACGGAAGCCCGCATTCTCGGCCGCCTCCCAGATCGCATCGGTAAAGCCCAGGGGATCGTTGAACGGGCCGCCACCATACACATGCCCGCCCGGCACGTCATAGGGTTGCAGGCTGCCGTCGGCGGCGCGGGTAAAGGCAAAGCACTCCAGTTCGATCCCCACCTTGGGCGACAGCCCGTGGCGCGCCCAGTCGGCAATGGCGCGTTTCAGCGTGGCGCGCCCGGCGATGGGGATCAACGCCCCCTCGCGGTCGTAAAGGTCGCCGGTGACCATGTGCACCCCCGGCTCCCAGCCCGGGCGGATGTCGGCGGCGTCCCAGCGCAGTTCCATGTCGGGCAGACCGTCCAGACACAGGGTGCCCGGCGCATCGACGATCAGATCCTTGTCATAATGCACGGCGAAATTGGGCTGGGCAAAGCGGGTCGCGCCTGAGCCGATCTTTTCCTGCGGCAGGTATTTCGATCGCAGGATCGACAGATGGTCGCACCAGACGGGTCTGAGACGGTCGCGCAAGATGGTGATCTCCCTGTTGTCTTATGCTTCAGGCGCGGAGTGTGGTGACCGGCAGGGACTTGATCCCGCCGACAAAATTCGACCGCAGGAAGGCATGCGGCCCGGCGGGCTCGATGGATTTGATCCGCCTCGAAAGTTCCTGAAACAGCACGCGCACCTCGAGCCGGGCCAGATGCATGCCCAGGCACAGATGCGGCCCGCCCTGCCCGAAACTGAGATGGCGGTTGGGATTGCGCGCCAGGTTCACGCGCATCGGGTCGTCAAACGCGGTCTCGTCGCGGTTGCCCGACACGAACCAATAG
>CALEZJ010000607.1 GCA_937927885.1 uncultured Paracoccaceae bacterium
GTGCAGCTCGGTCATCAGCGATTGGCAAAAGCGCATGATCTCGGCGTCCGACCGTCCCTTGGGGTCGAAGTCGGAGCCGCCCTTGCCGCCGCCGATGGGCATGCCGGTCAACGCGTTCTTGAAGGTTTGCTCGAATCCCAGAAACTTGATGATCCCGACATTGACCGACGGATGGAACCGCATCCCACCCTTGTAGGGGCCGAGCGCCGAGTTGAACTGCACCCGGAAACCGCGATTGATCTGGACCTGACCTTTGTCGTCCACCCAAGGAATACGGAAGATGATCTGCCGCTCTGGCTCGCAGATGCGTTCGATCAGGGCTTGATCCAGGTAATGCGGGTGCTTGGCCACGACGCGACCGAGGCTTTCCAGAACCTCATGGACCGCTTGATGAAACTCGGGCTCGCCGGCGTTGCGCCGGATTACCTCGGTCAGGATCGGTTGCAGCTTTTCGTCGATACCAGTCATTGCGAAGCTTCCAGCAGTTGCCTGTTCGGGTATCGACCTACTGCACAATAAATTGGCATAACAGCCCAAAGTGATGGAATCTTGATCGAATGACGCGCAATTCGCGGAAAAATTCCAAGGCGGCCTGAATGGCCACGGGGGCGCGTTCAGGCGCCGTCGGGCTTGCGGGACTGCTGGTGATGCAGGCAGTCAAGCTGCGATCGTCTCGACGCAAAGGGGGGCGATCCTGACCGGGACGCCAACTTCTGCACCGTCCTTGTGCCATACGGGGACCCGCATGCCGTGGTTCTCGCTCGGGGCAGCCCGATCCGCTGGTCCAACTTCAGTTTCACATGGACCGGGAGGAAGCCTGACCGTCAGAAAGATCGATCAAATCGGCCCAAATGCCTCTTCGCTCGGCGCTCTCGACCACCGCGTCCCGCAGTGCCAGGTTCCGCTTCAGAAGCCGTCTGAAGCTCGATTCATCCAGAACGAGAATCACCGAATAACTGATCGCTGTCACCTGTGACTTCCGCATCTGGTGATTCAGAAGCGAGAGCTGCCCGAACATGTCGCCGCGGCCCAGTTTGCTCTTCTGGCCTGCCGTTTCGACCTCGACGGCGCCAGAAGCGAGATGATCCAGCGCAGGGTCGTTCCCTTCATCTATAGTGTATAGAGCGTGAAGCCTGTGGCGAGGATGCCGACCTCGCGCTTGATGCTCACCAGCACGCGCAGGTTTTCGGTTACGGCCAAAGCGAAGGCCAGCGTGACGGCACCACGAAGGCCACCCCAGAGGATGGCGACACGATATGGACGGTCGACCCGAGGCGAGAGTTTCAGGGCAGTCAGCAACGGCAGGACAATATAAGCATGAAGAGCCTGGCCGCCGTGGCCGCCAAGATCACCACGCCGATCAGCGCAAGGTCGCGCAACCGGACGTCCCCAAGGAGACGAGGCACGAGGAAGGCTGCGAGAAGGAAGATCAGCGCCCCGGCCCAATGTGCAAGGACGTCCCAGACCTCGCGCAGGTTCGTCCAGTTGCCGGGCGACAGGCGACCGGGGCCGAGGTAGTTCAGGGTCATCCCGGCCATGACCACCGCGATCACGTCCGAGACGCCAAGGATCTGGTCGGCCACCAGATAGGTGATGTACGGCAGCGCCACGCTGAGCGAGACCTGCGCCAGGGGATAACGGCTCATCAGCGCGAACAGTGCGATGCAAACCCGCGCGAAGACCCAGCCGATGCCGATCCCGCCAAAGACAAGCGTCGGAGAGCCCACCAGCGCGTCACGCAGCGTGGGGTTCGGCACGCCCAGCATCACGAAGGTCAGGAAAAAACCGAACAGCGCGATGGCAGCGGCGCCGTTCAGCAGGCTCTCGCCCTCGACGATCCGGGTCAGGCGCTGCGGCGCGGCGATATTGCGG
>CALEZJ010000608.1 GCA_937927885.1 uncultured Paracoccaceae bacterium
AGTGCTGGTCAATATCGGCGACAAGGTGTCCGAGGGCAGCGTGCTGATCAAGGTGGAGGCGTCCGGCGCCGCCGTGGCCGCCCCGGCCCCCGCTGCGGCGGTCGCCACCCCGGCCGCGGCTCCGGCTGCTGCCGCTCCTGCCCCCGTGGCCAGCGGTGCCCGCGTCTTTGCCTCGCCGCTGGCGCGGCGGATCGCGCGGGAAAAGGGGCTCGACCTGACGGCGATCAAGGGCTCGGGCCCGCATGGCCGCATCGTCAAGGCCGACGTCGAAGGTGCCAGACCGGCGCCCAAGGCTGCCGCCCCTGTCGCCGCACCGGCCCCCACCCCGGTCGCCGCTGCTCCCGCCGCGCCGAAACCGGTCGATGCGAACGCCGTGATGAAACTCTACGAGGGCCGCGCCTTTGACGAGGTCAAGCTCGACGGGATGCGCAAGACGGTGGCGGCGCGCCTGACCGAGGCCAAGCAGACCATCCCGCATTTCTATCTGCGCCGCTCGGTGCAGTTGGACACGCTGATGGCCTTCCGCGAGCAGTTGAACGGCCAGTTGGCCGGGCGCGGTGTCAAGCTCAGCGTGAACGACTTCATCATCAAGGCCTGCGCGCTGGCGCTGCAAAAGGTCCCCGCCGCGAATTCCGTCTGGGCGGGCGACCGGATGCTGCGGCTCAAACCCTCGGATGTGGCGGTGGCGGTGGCGATTGACGGCGGGCTTTTCACGCCGGTTCTGAAGGACGCGCATCTGAAATCCCTCAGCGCGCTGTCGGCGGAAATGAAGGATCTGGCCACCCGCGCCCGGTCGCGCAAACTGGCCCCGCACGAATATCAGGGCGGGTCCTTTGCGATTTCCAACCTGGGCATGTTCGGGATCGAGAATTTCGATGCCGTCATCAACCCGCCGCATGGCTCGATCCTTGCCGTCGGCGCAGGCATCAAGCAGCCGGTGGTCAAGGCCGACGGCAGCCTTGGCGTCGCCACGGTGATGTCGATGACGCTGTCGGTCGATCACCGTGTCATCGATGGCGCGCTGGGGGCCGAGTTCCTGAGTGCGATCATCGAGAACCTCGAGAACCCGCTGGCCATGCTGGCCTGACAGCCAGAAGGGGCGCCCGCCGCGCCCCTTTCATCTTGCCTTAAATACTCACGGGGTTTCCAAAGGGGGGCCCCTATTGGTGCGCCATTGGTCCGAGCACCAATGGCGGCGGTGCCGAGCAGCCCCCCCAACTCTACCCCAACTCTACCCCAACGCGCCCAACACCCGCCGGGCGCGCAGCACCACGGTCAGCGCGGTTCCCGCCGCGATCAGCGCCAGCACCGGCACCAGCACCCAGACCCCCGCCCAGGCCGCCACCAGCGCGCCCAGCGTCAGCGCCGCCATGCGGTGCTGTTTGGCCATCGGGCCGCCAAAGTCCGGGGTAAGTCCCTCGGCCCGGCCGAATTCGCGGACCCAGGCGGTGCACAGGGCCAGCACCGCCACCCCCAGCCCCAGCGCGGGCCGACCCGCCGCCAGCCCGGCGCCCCAAAAGAGCAGCGCATCGGAAACCCGGTCCGGCGCCTCGTTCCAGAAGGCGCCCGAGGGGGTGGCCCTGCCGCCTTCGACCGCGACCATCCCGTCGAAAAGATTGCACAAAAGCCGCGCCTGGATCGCCAGAGCCGCCAGCATCAAGGCCAGGGATCCGGTGATCGGCCCCAGAAACGGCGTGCCGACAAAGGCCCCGCACCCCAGCGCCGCCCAGCCCGTCGAGGCCCGGGACAGCGCGTTCGGCGTGACGCCCCGGCGCGCCAGGGCGGCGGCGATCGACTGCATCAGCGCCAGCCGACGCACGGCCAGCGGGCGGCGGTTTTCCCTATCCATGTCAGCCTCCGAAAGCCTGTGCCAGGTGAAAGGCCAGCGGCGCCGACAGCACCAGACTGTCCAACCTATCCAGAAACCCGCCATGCCCGGCGATGACATTGCCCCAGTCCTTGACGCCCCGGTCGCGCTTGACCGCCGACAGGATCAGCCCGCCCAGCGTGCCCGCCAGCGTCGCGACCAGCGCCAGCAGCGCCGCCTGTCAGAGGGCAAAGGGGGTAAAGGCGGCCAGCGCCGCCCCCAGCGCCACCGCCGAGGCCGTGCCGCCCAGAAAGCCCTCCCAGGTTTTCGAGGGCGACAGCACCGGTGCCAGAGGGCGGCGCCCGAAGAGCTTGCCCCAGATGTATTGCGCCACATCACCCGCCTGCACCACCAGCACCAGCCAGGCCACCAGCAGCACCCCAACCGCCGCGCCGCCCGCAAAAGGCAAGAGCGCCAGCGCGGGCAGATGGGCCAGCCCGTAAAGGCACAGCATCATCCCCCAGAAGGCGGCGCCGACGCGGGCGGTGAACCCCTCGGCCCCGCCCCGCCAGGCGAAGATGGCGGGCAGGACGACCAGCCCTCCCAGCGGCAGCGCCAGCGCCTGCACGTCGGTCAGGCCCAGAAACACGGCACCGAACTGCACCGGCAGCGCCAAACCGAACAGCGCCAGCGCCAGCACGGGGTCGAACCGCCCGGGCAGGGTCGCGGACAGGAACTCGCGCAGCGCCAGCCCCGACAGGCCGGCAGAAAGCACCAGCACCCCGGCAGGCCCGGCCGAAAAGGCCAGGGCCAGCAGCGCCACCATCACCCACCAGGCAAGGATGCGCGCGCAGAGATTGGCCACCAGCGGGTCGGCAGGTCCTCGACGCAGGCGAAAGGCCAGGGCGATGGCGCTGGCCAGCACCAGAAAGGCCAGCACACCGCCGACGAGGGAAAGCAGTGCGGCCGGGACGCTCATGCGCGGCCTCGCTGGGGCGAGCGGGGGGACAAGGGGAAGCTCCTGACCGAAGGGCCGCGTAGCGCGGCGGGGAATGAGGCTGGGTCGCGCCGGGTCAGGCCAGGGTTCAATCAGGCCGCAGAAAAGGCCCGGCACCTGTGCGGGGCCGGGCCTTTGGATTGCGTCATGGCGCCGCGCCATCACGGCGCGGCCCATCGGCGGGTCAATCGACCAGACGGTGATCCATGGACAGCGCGGGTTGCGGGCAGCCGGCCTCGCCGACGATGCGCGCGGGCACGCCGGCCCCGGTCTTGCAGCAAGGCACATCCGCCAGCACGACCGAGCCCGCCGCGATGCGGCTGTTCGCGCCGACCGTGATATTCCCCAGCACCTTGGCGCCGGCACCGATCAGGACACCGTCACCGATCTTCGGATGACGGTCCCCGTCCTCCTTGCCGGTGCCGCCCAGCGTCACCGAATGCAGCATCGACACATTGTCGCCCACGACGGCGGTTTCACCGATGACGATGGAATGCGCGTGGTCGATCATGATCCCCTTGCCGATGCGCGCTGCGGGGTGGATGTCGACGCCGAACATCTCGGAAATGCGCATCTGCACGAACAGCGCCATGTCGCGCCGCCCGGTCACCCACAGCCAGTGCCCGACCCGGTAGGCCTGCACCGCCTGATAGCCCTTGAAATACATCAGGGGCTGCAGATAGCGGTGGCAGGCCGGATCGCGGTCATGCACGGCGACGATGTCGGCGCGCGCGGCCTCGCCCAGCAGGGGTTCGGTGGCATAGGCGGTTTCGGCGATCTCGCGCAGGATCTGCTCGCTGATTTCCGCCGACGACAATTTCAGCGCAAAGCGGTAGGCCAGCGCGCGTTCCATCGTCGGATGGTGCAGGAGGTTGTTGTGCATGACACCGCCCAGAAGCGGCTCGTCGCGCACGACCTTCAGCGCCTCGTCACAGATGCGGCGCCAGACCGGATCGAGCGTTGTCAGACGGGCTTTGGCCTCGGGCATGGCGCACCTCACGGGAATGTCAGAGGCCCAAGATAATCCTTTCAGCCGGTTTTTCCAGCCCCGGCCACGCGCGCCGCGCCATGGCGAACCAGCGCCTCGGCGGCCAGGGCGAGGCAGGCCAGATAGTCGCGATCACCGGGCGGCGGGTTCGCCCCCGGATGCGCGAGAGCGGCGGCCAGAAGCGTGCCATTGCCGTAAGCCGGATGCAGCCGACCGCCGTCGCGGCGCAGGCGGTCGGCAGCCTCGGCACGGGCGATCAGCGCCGCCATCGCCGCCGCGCGCTGCGCCTCGGGCTGGGCCAGAAGCACGCGCGCGGCGGCGGCAAGGTCGGTCAGGGTGACCGGGCGCATGGTCAGGCGGCGACATCGGCCAGGGCATAGAGCCCGGGGCCGAAGCTGCCCGAGACCTGCGCCACCTCGATGCGGAAGGGACCCGTCACCCCGTCCGCGACCTGCATGGCGCCGGAATAGCTCCAGCTTCGGGCCGACTGGGTGACCTCGCGCACGATGGCGCCCGCGTGGCGCACGCGGATGTGCCAGCTTTCGCTTTCCTCGTTCAGGGGCACGTCGGGTGCCTCCCACCCATCGCCGCCCGTGCGGGTGCGGCGGATCCAGGTGACCGACAGGGCCGCGCCGGGGGTGGCGCGCGTGGCGGTCAGATGCGCCGGGGCATAGGGGCGCAGGCCGATCCCGCGGAAGGAATCGGTCAGTTCGGTATAGACCGGGTTGTCATAGGTCAGCGCCGCCGGGCCGATGCGCCAGCGCCGCGCGACGCCGCGCGCCGAGGCGGGCAGGTCGACCTGCGCGGGCGCGCCGTCCAGGAGCACCACCAGCGCGCCCGGTGCCCAGGCATCGGGGATCAGGGGCTCGGTCCCGAACTGGCCACGCAAAAGGCCCGAGAGGCGCCAGACCCGCGGCTCGATCAGTTCGGCCTCGGCGAATTGCACCAGTTCCCAATCCGCCCCGACACCGATCGCGGCCAGATTGGCTCCGTCGAGTAGCGCCCCGGCATCCGCCGAGGCCAGAACCGAACCCGCCGGAAAGATCACCTCGACCCCCGCGCCGCGCTGGAGGAGGGACGCAGTCGCGCGAAACAGCGGCGTGCGGGTCTGGCCGATGCTGGCGCGCAGGCCCAATGTGCTGTTCAAGGCAAAGCTGCCACCGCTGGCGGGCGCGTCATAGACCGCCACCGCCCCGGGCCAGGGCCGCCCGGTCACCGCCAGATGCGGCGCCTGGGGCAGTTCGTCACCGCGCATCAGCGGCAGGTCCAGAAACACCGGCACCACCGGCACCAGCGCCGCCACCCGGCCCGACACCGGCATGTCGTCCGACGGATCGCGGTGACGATAGAGGCCGGGCTCGATGCGCACCGCCTCGCAGTCGCGCGCGCCGGTCATCTCCATCCGGTCGATGCGGTAGAGCCGCTCGCGCAGGCCGACCACGTCGCCCACCTTCAGATCCGTGGACATCGGCAGCGCAAAGCGCGCCGTGTCGCGGGCGATGCGCGATTCGGTCAGCCAGCGCTTGACCGCCGTGCGCGCCTCGCCGCGCGTCAGGGCCAGAGGCATCTCGGTCTCGGCGGTGTCGCCGCCAGCGTCCTCGGGGTGGACAGCCTCGGCAGCGCGGACCTCGAACGAGCCCTCGGCCTCGACATAGGTCAGCCGGAGTCGGCCGGCGGTTTCGGGATCGGGGGCGCGGGCGGTTTCCAGCGTGCCCGCATCGCGCGCGACCAGCGTGGTGGGGTCCAGTTCCACCGCATCGCGCCCGTCGCGCATGCGAAACACCAGAATGCCGTCCCTCTCGACCGCCTCGAAGCCATGCGCCAGCATCAGGGGTTGCAGCGCCGCCCGGCCGCTGGCGGTCGAGGCCACGCTGTAGCCGCGCACGACGCCGTAAAGGCGGCTGACGTCAAACGAGGTGATCCCGGCCATGTCGCAGATTTCCGCGACCACCGCCGCAAGGGGCTGCGCCGCCGCGCGCCCGGTCAGCCAGTGCCCGGTCAGCCAGTTGGCGCTGTCGGACCACACATCGTTCTGCGCCGGAAAGGCGGGCCAGGGCCGCGCGTCCCAGGCCCAGACATTGCTGCGCGACCAGTCCAGCATCCGCCCGCCGTAGAGGGGCGAGACCGGGTTGTTCGCCGGGTCGGTCCAGAAGTCATGCATGGCGCGCAGATATTGCATCTGGATCAGATCGTCGCGCGCCCCGGTGGAGTAATAGGGCGCAAAGGATTCCGACGATTTCGGATCGAGGAACACATTGGGCTGGTTCGCCCCCTTTTCCACCGCCGGGCAGCCGTATTCGGTGAACCACACCGGTTTCGAGCGCGGCACCCATTCGGTCGGTTCGGCGACCTGCACGCCCTCGATGCGGTCGGTGTGGAAATTCTCCCACCAGCCGCGCAGGTCCTTGTAGCGCCAGAACCAGGGTTCGCCCTGATCGTCGGTGATCGGCGTGCGGCGCTGCACGTCGCGGCCCTGGGCATTGTCGTAGTACCAGTCAAACCCCTCGCCGCCCGCGACATTGCCCTTCAGATACGCAAGGTCATAGGTCGAGCGCCATCCAGCCTGGTGATCGCGGTGTTCCTCGCCCTCGCGCCAGTCGGCGAGCGGCATGTAATTGTCGATGCCGATCACGTCGAGATCGGGGTCGGACCACAGCGCGTCGAGGTGGAAGTATTTGGTGCCGCCGCCCGCGTCATAGCCGAAATACTCGCTCCAGTCGGCGGCGTAGACCAGCTTGACATCGGGGCCCAGCAGGGCGCGCACCTCGCGCAGCAGGTCGATCATCCGGGCCACGGCGGGGAAGGTATCGCCGGCACCCCGGATCTGGGTCAGGCTGCGCATCTCCGAGCCGATGCAGAAGGCCTCGACCCCCTCGGACGCCGCGCAGAGCGCGGCGTTGTGCAGGATGAAGCGGCGATAGGACCACTCGTCGGGGCCGGAATAGCTGACCTGCCCCGCCGAAACGCTGAAATCGCTGGCCGAGGCGGTGCCGAAGAACGCCGCCACCTGCGCGCTGGCGGCGGCGCTGCGGTCCGGGGTGCCGGGGCGCCCCGGTGCCACCGACAGGGTGATCCGCCCGCGCCAGGGCAGGACCGGCTGGGTTTCGGCGCTGCTCCAGGGATCGGGCAGGGTGTTGCCGGGCAGTTGCTCCATCAAGAGGAAGGGATAATAGACCACCGCCTGCCCCGCCGCGCGCAGGGCCGCGATGGCCTGCAGGATCGAGGTATCCGACGGCGTGCCGCCATAAACCGGCGCATCGTTGACGCGCGCCACGGTCTGGGCGGTGGCGCGGGTCAGACCGGCGACGGTCCAGGGCTGCTCGCGCCCCTCGCGTTCGGTGAATTCGACCTTCGGGCGGATGGTGCAGGCATTGCAGCGCAGGTCGTCACCGAACCACGAGCTGATCAGCAGTCCCGATTCCACGCGCGGCAATTCGGCCTGCAGCGTGCGGATCGAGGTCAGGAAATCGGCCTCGTCCGAGGCGGTGTGCAGGTTGGCATAGCTCTGATCCTCGACCGAACCGACGCTGAACCCGGTGCCGAACGGCGAGGTCGAGCCCGATTGCAGCAGGACCTTTTCGGTCGCCAGCGCGTATTCGCCCGACCCCGGCAGCCAGGCGACACCGCGCACCGCGTCCTGCAACGTGGTGACGCCGGGCGCGCGGGCGGGGCGGATCACCTCGAACGAGAGGCTGGGCATGCGGTTGCCAAAGGGGCCCAGGTCCAGATCCTCGATCACCACATAGGCGGTGCCGCGGTAGGCCGGGGCATTGCCCGCGCCCTCGATGGCCTCGATCAAGGGATCGGGCAGTTGCGTGTCGGTCCCGGTATAGACCCGCAGGTTCAGGTCGCGCGGGGCGATTTCCTCGCCGTAGGCCCAGATGCGTTCGATCCCGGTGATCTCGCCCTCGCAAAGCGCGATCGCCACGCTGACGACATAGCGCGAGGCTTCGGTGACCCGTGGCCCCAGCCCCCCCTTTGTGCGCCGCGATCGCCCGGGGATTTCATTGAACCGCGAGGCCCAGATCACATGGCCGGAGACCCGCATCCGGCCCCAGAGCCGCGCCAGTGGCACGCCCTCGCCCGCGCCGGTGACCTGCAGGCGCTGGATGCGCCCGGTCTCCACCCGTCCCGAACCGAGGCCCAGAAGCCGCTGGTCGATCATCCGGCCCAGCGTTGCCCCCACGGCGCGGCCGATGACCATGCCCGACAGGCCCAGCACCGCGCCGCCGAAATTCGCGCCGATCGCCGCCCCAGCGGCCGACAAAAGCAGAGTGGCCATCGGATGGCTCCTTTCAGATCATGTCAAAGCGCGCCACGATCCGGCGCGCCCAAGGGAGGCTCAGGGGGCTCTCGACCACGCCATGCCCGCTGTAGGCATGCACGAAGCGCGCATCGGGCCCGGGTTCGGTCAGGATCCCAAGGTGTTTCGCCACCGACCCCGCGCGGAGGCGAAACAGCAGAACCTGTCCCGGCTCAGCCATCGGCCCGGCCGGGCGCAGGTGGCGGGTCAGCGCCTGCCACAGGGCCTCGGTCGCGCCGGTCTCGGCCCAGTCGGGGGTATAGGGCGGCACCAGCGCGGGTTCGGCCCCGTGAAGCGCGCGGTAAAGACCGCGCACCAGCCCGAGGCAATCCGCCCCGGCCCCCGGGCGGCTGGCCTGATGGCAATAGGGCGTGCCGATCCAGCGCCGGGCCTCGGCCACCAGAAAGGCGCGCGGGTCAGCCATTGGTCAGGCTGCCGCCGGTGTTGTCGCCTTCGGCCCGGGGCACGGCCAGCAGCCAGTCTTCGCCCGGGACATGCGGGAAACCCTGGAAATTCGCCTGATTGACGAATTTCAACCGACAGGTGGCAAAGCGCTTGTCGCAGCCCGCGGTCAGTCGCAGGCTGTCACCCGGAGCGGGGATCATGCCCAGCGCCGCCCACAGATGCAGCCGCAGCCGCCCGCCGCCCGGCCTTTCCTCGCGCCGGATCGAGGCCGAGGCCCCCTTGGCCTGCCCGTCAATGACCCGCACCAGCCCGTCGACAAACCAGCTTTCGGCGAATTCGGGCAGTTCGGGGATTTCCAGCACCGCACCCTGTTCGGCGACCGCCAGAAGGATCGCATCGGCGCGGTGGACCGGGGCGTTCAGGTTCACCTTGCAGCGCGCGTCAGCCAGAACCGCGGGGCACAACGGGCCAAAGACCCGTCCGCCGCCCTTGGACAGGGGTTCGGTCAGGCCGCGCATCTCGGCCTTGAAGGCGCCCGAGGCGCGGGTGATCTCGCCCAGCGTGCCGCGAAACAGCACCCGGCGCCAGACCG
>CALEZJ010000609.1 GCA_937927885.1 uncultured Paracoccaceae bacterium
GACCGGGATTCAATCAGGTGTCCTTTCTTCTGGACACGCTGGAGGAACTCGTCGCCCTGACCCGCGCCTTCGCCCGCGAGGGGGTTCAGATCCTGCAGCAGAAGAACCACGGAAACTCGTGGAGCGTCTATATCGCGGACCCAGAGGGCAACCGGCTGGAGATCTATGCCTATTCCTCGTGGTATGTCAGCCAGCCCGTCTGGTGGCCGATGGACATGCTGGAACAGGACGCCGACGACATCCGCGCCGATACCGAGCGCAGGGTCAGCGAGACACCCGGCACCACCGGTCGCGATGCCTGGATCGCCGAGATGACGCGCCGCATCGATGCGCGCAAGGCGCTCAACGATGCCCGCAACTGACTGGGGGTATCGTAGCGTCTGGCAGCATCTGATGGACGTGCCTCACCGCATCGGCTTTGTCGATGCGAACGGGGTGCGCACGCGCTATCTGGAGGCGGGAGCGGTGGGGGCGCCGGTTGTCGTGATGCTGCACGGGGCGACCGGAAGTCTTGAGTATTTCTGTGCCAATATCGGGGCTTTCTCGACGCGGTATCGCGTGATCGCTCTGGACATGCTGGGATCGGGGGCGACCGGACGACCGGACCGGCCCTACACTCCGGCTGCTTACCGCGATCATGTGGGCGCCACGCTGGATGCGCTGGGAATTGCGCGCTGCACCCTCTTGGGCGTGGCACTGGGATCGGCCGTCTCGGCCCATGTCGCGCAACAGCGGCCCGATCTGGTGCAGGCGCTGATCATGGTTTCCCCCGGTGCGATCCAGGTCGACGAGGGCGCGGTGCGCGACTTTATCGCCGGGGTGAAACAACGGCGTGGTGCTGCGGTCGAGGATCTGACCTGGGGCAATGTCGCCAAGGTGGTCGATGCGCTGTTCCTTGATCCCGAAGCCTCGCGCATGGACGATCTGGTTGCCTTGCGGCTGCGTGGCTATGATGCGCCCGATCGCGCCGCGCATATGCGCAACATGCTGGCCTCGGCACACCCGGATCAGTTCCTGTCGCATGACACATGGCGCGCGATGGACCTGCCTATCCTTGTCTTTGCTCCGGTGAGCATTCAGCACATGTTTCTGGACAATGCGCGCGCCATCGCGGCATTGGCCCCGCGCGCCGAGCTGATCGAAATGACAGGGTGCCGCATCTGGCCGCAGTACGAGCAAGCCGCGACATTCAACCGGCATTGCCTGGCCTTCCTGTCCCGACAGGGAGAAACCGATGCTGGATGACCGGCAGGTTGCGGCGCTGGCCGCCGAGTTACACGGGGCTGAACAGTCGCAGACCCAGATTCGCCAGTTTTCAACCCGCTTCCCCGCCATGTCGATCGAAGACAGCTATCGCATTGCGCGGGCTTGGGTGGCCCTGAAGGTCTCAGAAGGTCAGCGCGTGATCGGGCACAAGATCGGCCTGACCTCGCGCGCGATGCAACGCGCCACCGGGATCCATACGCCTGATTACGGCACCTTGCTGGATGCCATGGTGTTTGAACCGAATGGTGCCATCCCCGTCGGTCGCTTCATCGAACCCCGGATCGAGGTGGAACTAGCCTTCGTGCTGAAAGCCGATCTGCACGGGCCGGATGTGACATTGTTTGACGTGCTGAATGCGACCGATTTCATTGTTCCCGCAGTCGAGATCATCGACGCCCGTATCGAGCGGCTGGACCGACAGACTGGCCGCGCCCGTTCGGTCATCGATACCATTGCGGACAATGCCGCGAATGCCGGAATCGTCTGGGGCGGACAGCCCCTGCGCCCGAAGGACGGCGGCGATCTGCGCTGGATCGGCGCGGCGCTGACACGCAATGGCGTCGTCGAGGAAACCGGCCTTGCATCTGGCGTGCTCGGCCATCCGGCGCAGGGCGTCGTCTGGCTGGTACGGCGGCTGGCGGCCTGGAACGTCGGACTGGAGGCGGGGCAGATCGTGCTGGCCGGGTCTTTCGTTCGCCCGGTCGATTGCGCCCGGGGCGATGTTTTCCATGCCGATTTCGGACCGATGGGCGCCTTTGGGTTTCAGGTCACATGACGGCGGATGCGCATGACATGCCGTCATGCTGGGCCCGGGAAACTCGTTTTTCATCGCGCGCCGCCGCGTTCAGGATCGGCCCGACAACCAGGAGCATTCTCATGACACAACAAGGCGCCCAACGGCTTCGGACCATGCCTGATACCGCCGCATATCGTGACCGCGCCAATACCGAAGGCGCCGCGTTCGTCGCGCGTGTGGAAACGGTGCTGGACCGGATCGCCAGCACGCGCGACCAGTCCGAGGTACTGGGG
>CALEZJ010000610.1 GCA_937927885.1 uncultured Paracoccaceae bacterium
GGTTCAGTTCACGCACCACGCTTTGCCGACGGCGCAGGAATTCCGACCCCAGGAGGACCGCCAGTGCCCATAGCCCCGGCGGACGCATCAGGAACAGATCCTCGGCCAGAAAGACCACCGCGATGGCCGGGGCGGGGAGGTGCACCGGACGACGCAGCACCCAGGCCAGGGTCAGCGCCAGCAAGAAGTCGGGCATTGGCCAATCACCCCGGGCCGACCCCAGCGGCAACAGATGCAAAAGGATCAGCCCCGCTGAAATCGCCAGCCAAAGGGCGAGATGTGCCAGGCTGTCCGGGCGCCAGACTTCATTCATTGGGTGGCCCGTCGGTCGACTGCGCACCGGGAGCCGGCACCGCCTCGACTGCGGGGACCACCGGATCGGCGACGACATCGGGCAAGGGAATTGGCAAGGGCGCGCCGGTCGCCGGGTCCAGAGGCGTTCCATCCGCCGCCACCGGGCGCAACAGGCTGCCGGATTGCTCGATCCGCTCGGCCGGGCGCGAGCGCAGCACCCGTAGGAAGTCGAGCCGCCCGTAATCCGCCGCCAGCCGAACGCGCAGGCGGCCATCGGCACCCAGCACCACCTCGCCCACCAGAAGACCCGGCGGGAACACGCCACCATCCGAGGCGCTGACCACCCGATCGCCGGGGCGCAGGGCTTCGGGGTTGGCGACAAATTCCAGCACCGGCGCCGGGCTGTTGTCACCGCTGAGCAGGGCGGTGGTCGCGTTGGGCTGCACAAGAACCGGCACGCGGCTGTTCGAATCGGTCAGCAGGATAACCCGCGCGGACCGGTCCCCGACCCCGGCGATTCTCCCGGCCAGCCCTAGACCATCCATCACCGCCCAGCCGTCGATGATCCCGTCGCGGGCACCGACGTTCAGCAGAACCGACTGGCGAAACGGCGATCCGGCATCGGCCATCACCACGCCGGTGACATGGGTCAGCTGCGGATCCAGACGCACACGCGCCATGTCCAGAAGCTGCGCATTGCGCTGTTCCAGTTGCAGCGCCGCCTCGCGCCAGGCGCGCATCTGCTGCAACTCGCGCCGCAGTTCCTGATTCTGCTCATAGATCCTGGTGTAGCTGCGAAAATCCTCGATCATCCGTGCGGTGCGAGTGATCGGCGCCATCGCCCAGTCCATGTTGGGCACAACAGCATCCACCACGGCAGTACGAAACCTCTCGACGCGCGGACTGTCGATGCGCCACAGCAGGAACAGCGCGAGCAAAGCAAGCGCCAGAACCCCGATCACGAGGCGGCGCACCGGGCGGACATAATCGGCCTCGTTCGAGCGGTCAGATGCCACGGCGCGCCCTCAAGCCGCTGGTTCCCTCAGCTTTCGTAATCGATGGCGTGGCGCAACTGCTTTTCATATTCCAGCGCCTTGCCAGTCCCCAGAGCCACGCAATTGAGCGACTGGTCCGCCACCGTGATGATCAGCCCGGTCTGCTCGCGCAGAGCAAGGTCCAAATCGCCCAAGAGCGCCCCACCCCCGGTCAGCATTACGCCGCGGTCGACGATGTCTGCTGCCAGATCGGGTGGTGTGGTTTCAAGAGCGATCATCACCGCCTCGCAGATCGTCTGCACGGTTTCGCTGAGCGCTTCGGCGACCTGACCCTGCGTGACCTCGATTTCCTTTGGCACGCCATTCAGAAGGTCGCGCCCGCGCACCTGCATCACACGCCCTCGCCCGTCATCGGGCATGCGCGCGGTGCCGATGGTGCACTTGATCCGTTCGGCAGTGGATTCGCCGATCAGCAGGTTCTGATGCCGCCGCAGATACGAGATGATCGCCTCGTCCATCCGGTCGCCACCGACACGAACCGACCGCGCATAGACGATATCGCCCAGCGACAGCACTGCTACCTCGGTCGTGCCGCCACCAATATCAACAACCATGCTGCCGGTCGGGTCGGTGATCGGCATGCCCGCGCCGATGGCCGCCGCGATGGGCTCCGCGATCAGCCCTGCGCGGCGCGCCCCGGCCGAAAGCACCGACTGACGGATCGCCCGTTTTTCCACCGGGGTTGCGCCGTAGGGCACGCAGACGATGATCTTCGGCTTTGAAAAGGTCGACCGCCGGTGAACCTTGCGGATGAAATGCTTGATCATCTCTTCCGCCACGTCGAAATCCGCGATGACCCCATCACGCATCGGACGGATCGCCTCGATGGACCCGGGTGTGCGGCCCAGCATCAGCTTGGCATCCTCGCCCACCGCGAGCACCTGTTTCTTGCCGTCCTTGACATGATAGGCCACCACTGAGGGCTCGTTCAGGATGATGCCGCGCCCCTTGACGTAGACCAGCGTGTTCGCCGTCCCGAGGTCGATCGCCATATCCGATGAGAACAGGCCAGAGAGTCCGAACATGTGTCGATCTTCCCGAATGCATGAGAACCCCCGGCCAAAAGCCGGGGTAGAGGGCGGGGTCCTTATAGGCTTTGGCGCGCGCCAAGGTAAAGTCCCCGTGCCCGAGGTATCGGCGCAATTATGCCGCCCCGCACCTCACGTTCCGGTGCACGCGCCCCGCCTTGACGCGTCGCGCGTCCCCGGCGGCGATGACGCGCAACGAAGAGGGGGCGCGAACGCCCCCTCAGTGACTCTTCAGGCTGCACATTCCAGCAAAAGCGTGCCGGCGGCGGTATTCGAGATCGGGATGTGATAGTTGCGGGTGATCTCGATCACATCGTCGCCCAAGGCACCGCGCATCATCATCCACATCAGGAATTCGGTGCCCTGCGCACCCGCGTTCTTGACCAGTTCCTGACGGGTGATCTTGGTCAGCTCTTCCGGGTTGTGAACGATGTTCTCCAGACAGTAGGCGTCGAATTCCTTGTTGATGAAGCCCGCGCGCTGGCCATCAAGCTGGTGAGACAGGCCGCCGGTGCCCAGAACGACGATCTTGGCATCCTCGGGGAAGGACAGCAGCGCCTTCCTTAGGGCCTTGCCGAAATTCAGCGCCCGGTTCAGCGTCGGGATCGGGTGCTGGACGGTGTTGGCCGAAATCGGGACCGCGCGAGGCATGTCCTTGTTCAGCGGCGCGCCGGGCCAGAACAGCTGCATCGGCACCACAAACCCGTGATCCACGGCCAGTTCCTGGCACGATGTGATGTCGAATTCGTCAGCCACGAGACTTTCGATGATGTGCCAGCTTAATTCGGGCGCGCCCGGGAATGGCGGGAGCGAGGGCAGGCCCCACCCTTCGTCCTCGTTTCGGTACTCATGCGCCGCGCCGATGGCAAAGGTCGGCATCCGGTCCAGAAAGAAGCCCAGCCCGTGGTCGTTATAAATGTTGATGACATAGTCGGGCTTGTTGTCCTGGATCCATTTGTGAACCTTGGGATAGCCGTCAAAGAAGGGCTTCCAGTAAGGGTCATCGTAGAGCTGCTTCTGGATTGCGTTTCCGACCGCCGGAATGTGCGACGTGGTGATGCCACCGAGAATGCGTGCCATGGTGTGTGTCCCCCTCAGGCCTGCGATGCCAGATATTGTTTGAATTCCTCGGTGGTGCGGCCGGTCTGCAACCCGCCTACATCCTGTACCGTCAATTTGAAGATGCCGGCGAATTTGGCGAGGTAATAGATGTTCCCCCCCGCCGCGATCAGTCCCAGCACGTCGCGCGCGCGGATCGCCGCCTTCTGTTCGTCGTTCAGGCCGTACTTAGCCATCCAGCCTTCTTCGTCGGCCTTGAACCCTTCGCGGTTCTCGGCCTTGTTGAAATCATAGCACATCTTGTTCAGGGCATAGCCCTTCATCGCCATCTTGCCGTCGAACAGGGTCGTTCCGGGGATGTCGATATGATAGTCGAAACCGGGAAAATCGTGCATTGCGTCTCCTCCTGCGCTGATGGGTATTTGTCCCATGCAGCGGGGGCTGCCCGTTTGACATGGATCAAATCGGCCGGGCGGCGGACGCGAAACGAATTTCCCCGGCGTAAAACTTATAGTCTAGGACCTGGGGATGAAAACGAAAACGGGCGCCCTTTTCCGGGCGCCCGTAGGGTCCTGTTGGGGGGGGTCAATCGGCCCAGTAAAGCCGCATCGGATTGTCGACCAGCAGCTTGCGCTGCGTCTCGGCACTGCGCGCGATGCGGGGGATGAAGTCGACCAGATTGCCGTCGTCCGGCATGTCGGCCTTCAGGTTCGGGTGCGGGAAATCGGTGCCCCAAAGCACGCGATCGGGGAAGCGATCCACCAGCGTCGCGCAAAACGGCACCACATCGTCATAGCCGGGTGGCCCTGACATGGTCAGGCGTTCCGGGCAGGTGACCTTGGACCAGATGTTTTCATTCTGCGCCATCAGGTCGACAAAGCGCTGGAAATCCGGGTGATCGACTCCCTTTGCCACGTCCGGGCGGCCCATGTGGTCGACGACAATGATGCCCGGCAGCTTGCGCAGGAAAGGGGTCAACCCTTCCAGATCGGCGGCCTCGAAATAGACGACGATCGACCAGCCGAATTCCTGGATCTTTTCGGCAATGCCGATGAAAACCTCCTGCGGCGTAGCATCGACAAGCCGCTTGACGAAGTTGAAGCGCACGCCGCGCACGCCGCCCTCATGCAGGGCGCGCAACTCGTCGCGGGTGATGTCCTTGCCCACCGTGGCCACGCCGCGCGCCTTGTCCCCGGCAGCCTGGCAGGCGTCGACCACCGCGCGGTTGTCCTTGCCGTGGCAGGTGGCCTGCACGATCACATTGCGTTCGAACCCCAGATGGTCGCGCAGTGCGAACAGTACGTCCTTGCCCGCGTCGCAGGGGGTGTACTTGCGCTCGGGGGCGTAAGGGAACTCGGCCGAGGGGCCAAAGACGTGGCAATGCGCATCGACCGCGCCCTTGGGCAGGACGAAATCGGGCTTCTTCGGGTTCGGGTGATAGACCAGCCAGTCGGCGTCCATCCGTTGCGGTTGGGTCATTCGGGGCCTCCTCTTGCCACCGGCGGCTGCGGTAGCACTCCTGATCGCGCGCGCAGATTGCCCGGATCAAGGTGATTTGCCTAATGCGTTCTGGGTCGCTAGAATAACTTTTCGCTATTCGGGGGCGCCATGACCGCCAGCCTGCCCAACCTGCGCCACATGCGGGTATTCGTCGAGACCGCGCGGAGGGGTTCGGTCTCGAAAGCGGCCGAGGCCTGCCTTTTGTCGCAACCTGCGGCGACCCAGGCTCTGGCGCGGCTGGAGGACGAGGTGGGCACCCCTCTGTTGACGCGCCGCGCGCGGGCCTTTGCCACGACCGATTGTGGCGCGCTGTTCCTGCCGCGGGTCGAGGCGGCACTGGAGCATCTGCACGCCGGCGCGCGCATTGCCCTGAAGGGCAGCGGCGCGCGGCGTGCGGCCTTCGACCATCTGGTGACGGCGGCGCAGTTGCGCGCGCTGGTCGCGGTCGCGGCCAGTGGCAGCTTCACCATCGCCGCGCGCGAAATGGGCCTGTCGCAGCCCAGTGTCCACCGTGCCGCGCGCAGCCTCGAAGAGGTGGCAGGCGTGCCGTTCTTTCAGGCCACCGCAACCGGGCTGGACCTGACGCCCGCCGCGCAAGCCTTTGTTCTGGGTGCGAAACTGGCGATGACTGAAATCCGGCAGGGGATGGAGGAAATTGGCCGCGAACTGGGCGACGACCGGGGCACCTTTACGCTGGGCTCGTTGCCCCTGGCCCGCACAACCATCGTCCCCCGCGCTACGCATCGGATGATCTCGTCCACGCAAGGCGTGCAGATCCGGGTGGTGGACGGGCGGTATGACGAATTGTTGCGCAGCTTGCGTGAGGGCGATCTGGACTGCCTGATTGGAGCCTTGCGCAATCCCTCACCCGCCGAAGACGTGACACAGGAGGCGTTGTTTCTGGACGAATTGTCGATCGTAGCCCATCCGCGTCACCCGCTGGCCGGGCGCGACAAGGTCAGCGTCGAGGAGACCCTCGCCTATCCCTGGGT
>CALEZJ010000611.1 GCA_937927885.1 uncultured Paracoccaceae bacterium
GGCTCGGTCAGGTGCAATCGGTGGTCGGCGCGCGTGTCACGGTCAATTTCGAGGAGGTCGGGAAAGTCGTCATCGACACGAGTGTGGTCGAACTCGACTGGGTGCCGACCCCGTGAGCGCGGAAACGACCGCGATACGCGCAAGGCGAGGCTACGGCGCAATCAGGGCGTGTGTCAACCCGACGGCAACCCCGGCGCCTGTCATCGGGGTGTTGCACGCGCGGTGTTCTTGAGCCTATCAGCAATCGAGGCCCCATGTTAAAGACCCGGATGCAGGATCGCCCCATCAAGGACCGTTCCACCGCCTATGCCGTGCGGCTGGCGAAGGATGCGCGTGACCTGCGCGCGGCGCAGCGGCTGCGTTATGCGGTCTTCGTCGAGGAACTGGGCGCGCTTTGCACGGATGCCGACCATGTGGCACGGCTGGAACGCGATGCGCTGGACGAGGTCTTTGACCATCTGCTGCTGATCGACAGCGACGCCGATCCCGACACGCTTGACCACGTTGTGGGGGTCTACCGGCTTTTGCCGCACGAGCGGGCGCTGGCTTTGGGGCGGTTCTATTCCGATGCCGAATATGACCTGGCGCCGCTCAGGTCCAGTGGGCGGCGGCTGGTGGAACTGGGGCGGTCCTGCGTGCATCCGGCGCATCGCAAGGGGGCGGCGATGCTGCATCTTTGGAACGCGCTGGCAGCCTATGTCTCCGAGCGGCAACTGGAGATCCTGTTTGGAGTCGCGTCGTTTCCCGGCAGCGATCCCGCGCAACATGCGGCGGCACTGAGCTGGCTGCGCGCGCATCATCTGGCCCCGGACGCGCTGCGCGTGCGGGTGCGCCCCGGGCCGCAGGCACAGCGCATGGATCTGATCGACCCGGCGCGCATCGACCGGGCCGAGGCGATGGCCGCGGTTCCTCCCCTGATCCGCGCCTATCTGCGGCTTGGCGGGTTCGTCGGCGAGGGGGCCTTTGTCGACCATGATTTCAACACCACGGATGTCTGTCTGATCGTCGACACATCCGCCATGTCCGAGCGCGCGATTGACTTCTATTCCCGAAAAACGCCCCGCCCCTGATCCCACCTGGGTCTCGCCCGAAGGCGAGTCGCCCGACGTGCGCATCGGCCCTGCGGGCTGGGCCCTGGTTGCGATACGGCTGCCGGTGCTGGGGCTGGTGGTGTTCGGCGGGCTGCTGTTGCATCTGGCGATCCGGCTGATCGAGCGTCCGCTGGCCGGGTTGCGCCGCCCGGTCACTCCGTTCGTCACGCAGGCGGTGTGCAGGCTGGCGCTGATCGTGATGGGGATCGGTTTGCGGGTCCGCGGCAAGCGGATGCGCGGGCGCGGCGCGGTGGTCGCCAACCATGTGGGCTGGCTGGATATCTTCGCGCTGAATGCGCCGCAGCGGATCTATTTCGTGTCGAAATCCGAGGTGGCAAGCTGGCCCGGAATCGGCTGGCTCGCGCGGGCCACCGGGACGGTGTTCATCCGCCGGGACGCGCGCGATGCCCGGTTGCAGAAGGAGATCTTCGAGGCGCGACTGCGGGCAGGGCACCACCTGTGCTTTTTTCCCGAAGGAACGAATTCCGATGGCGTTCGGCTGTTGCCGTTCAAGCCGACGCTGTTCGCGGCGTTCTTTGCGGATGGGCTGGCCGAGATCCTGCAAATCCAGCCGGTGTCCCTGGTGTTTCATGCCCCAACGGGCCGCGATGCGCGGTTCTATGGCTGGTGGGGGGCGCTGGGGTTCGGCGCGCATCTTGTGCGGGTGTTGGCGCAGGTCCGGCAGGGGCGCATCGAGGTTGTGTTCCATCCGCCGGTTCGCGTGGCGGATTTTCCCGACCGCAAGGCGCTGGCGCGGCATTGCGAGGCCGCGGTTCGCTCCGGGCTGGTCGAGAACCTGCCTGCGGCGGTGTGGCGGTAGGGCGGTTCGCCGGGGGCATCGAGCCCCCGTCGAACCGGTGGGGGCCCGCCCCACGCCCCGTTCAAGGGGGCACGCCCCCTTGAAAATCCCGTGGATATTTGCAGACAGATGAAGGGGTTACGGGGCCCAATGCACGATGGCGCGCGGCAGAAGGGCGGCAATGGGCGCCTCATCGGCGGGCAGGGATTGCGCGCGCTCGATGGCGCGGCGTTTGGCCTCGCCGGTAATCAGCACATGCAGCGCAAAGGCCGAGGTCAGCGTGCGGGCGCTGAGGGTAACGCGCGGCTCCGGGGCGCCGGGGGCCTCGATGGGCAGCACGGCGGGGGCGTCGGCGGC
>CALEZJ010000612.1 GCA_937927885.1 uncultured Paracoccaceae bacterium
GGCCCCGCCGGTGCTGATCCGCGGCCTGTTCCTGCTGGCGTTGCTGACGCTGGCCCTGGTGGCCTGGGCGCGGCTGACCGACCGCCCGGTGGCCGCAACACCCCACCCCGCCCCCGTGGTGCAGGAACGCACGATCAGCCTGATCGGTGGCGGCGCGCAGGCGGTGACGGTTCTGGATGAAACCGGCGCCGTGCTGGCCGACATGGCCCATGGCGGGTTTGTCACCGTGATCCAGAACGGGTTGCAGCGGGCGCGTCTGGTTCATGGCGTGCAGGCCGATCTGCCCATCCGGATCGTCGAATACGCCAATGGCCGCCTGACCGCGCACGACGACCTGACCGGGTGGAGCGTCGAACTGGGCTCCTTCGGCGCCGACAACCGCGCAGCCTTTGAGCGCCTGATGTATCATTAAAGTTGACACACCTAGTGTAAACTTGTCTTTACTAGAGGCGGACGACCCACAAAAAACAACGGGAACTGAATCATGCCACTCCTGACCCGAACCAAGGAACAGGTGCCCTGCACCGTCGAAGTCAGTCACCGGTTTGAAAGCCTGCATGCCCATGTGCGGTTCGATAACGGCGCTGTCGTGCACCCCGGCGACGAGGTGCTGGTGCATGGCAAGCCGGTCATCGCCGCCTTTGGCGAGGTGATCAGCGAACAGCGCCTTGCCACCATCACCCGCGCCAGCGCCGTCGAGCGCCTCTGGACGCGCCTGACCGGCGATTTCGGCTTCATGGAACTCTGCGAGTTCTCGTTCTCCGAGGAGTTGGCGCTGTGAACATCCAGTCTCCCGCAACCTCCCACGACGAACTGCACGCGGAAATCGCGGGCCAGTTCGACACCACCGCGATGGCGACCGAAAGCACGCTGCTCAACCCGCGGTTCTACACCACCGATTTCGACGAGATGGACCGCATCGACGTCACCCCGGTGCGCGCCGACTGGGACGCGCTGATCGCGCAGATGCGTTCAGACCCCAACCGCGGGCATTTCAAGAAGAACGCCGATTGGGACAAGGTCGACTGGGAGGGCATGGACCCCGCACTGCGCAAGGAGTTCATCGACTTCCTGGTGTCGTCCTGCACCGCCGAATTCTCGGGCTGCGTGCTCTACAAGGAAATGAAGCGCCGCGGCACCAATCCCGACATCTGCGAACTCTTCAGCTTCATGTCGCGCGACGAGGCGCGCCACGCGGGTTTCATCAACGATGCCCTGCGCGAGGCGGGCGTGGCGGTGAATCTGGGCTTTCTGACCAAGGCCAAGAAATACACCTACTTCCGGCCCAAGTTCATCTATTATGCAACCTATCTGTCTGAAAAGATTGGATATGCGCGCTATATCACCATCTTCCGCCATCTCGAGGCGAACCCGGACCAGCGGTTCCATCCGATCTTCAAGTGGTTCAAGGAATGGTGCAACGACGAGTTCAGCCACGGCGAGGCCTTTGCCCTCTTGATGAAGACCGACCCCAGGCTGACGCAAAGTTTCGTCAACAAGCTGTGGATCCGGTTCTTCCTGACCGCCGTCTATTCGACCATGTGGGTGCGCGACCATGCGCGGCCCGAATTCCACAAGGCCCTCGGCGTCGATATCGAATGGTATGACCAGGAGGTGTTCCGCAAGACCTCGATCATCGCGCGGCAGATCTTTCCGGTGGAACTGGATATCGACCACCCCCGCTGGCTGCCCAACCTGCGCAAGATGGACAAGGCGATGCGCCGGATGGAGGCCGGGCGCAAGGCGGGCGGGATCGGCGGCTGGTTCACCCGCATGGGCGGCACGCTGTCGGCGCTGACCGCCTTTGCCGCGCTTTACCTGATCCCGGTGCGCAAGACAAAGGTGCCCGCCAACCCGCGCCTGCAACCGGCGTTCTGATGCTCGATTCGCCCGCCCTTGCCGTTCTGGGTGCGCTGGTCCTCTGGTGGTCGGCCACCGGGGTGCTGTTGTGGCGCGTCCACTGGGCGGACCGGGGCGGGCGCGATCAGCATGTGCTGTCGGTGGTGCTGGCGCTGCCCATGCTGGTGGCGGGGCTTGCCGGGGGGGGGGCGACACTGGGCGATGACAGCCCGCGCGGCGTCTGGCTTGCGTTCCTGTCGGCGCTGGCGCTCTGGGGCTGGATCGAACTGGCCTTCCTGTCGGGCATCATCGCGGGGCCGGTAACCGCGCCCTGCCCGCCCGGACTGACCGGCGCGGCGCGGTTCTGGCGCGCCTTTGGCACCATCGCCTGGCACGAGGCGGCGCTGGTCTTTGCCCTGGCGGGACTGGCCTGGACCAGCGCCGGGGCGGCGAACGCCTTTGCCTTCTGGACCTTCCTGTTGCTCTTCGGCGCCCGCGTCTCGGCAAAGCTGAACCTGTTTCTGGGCGTGCCGCGCATCAACACCGACTTCCTGCCGACCCCGCTGGCGCACCTGACCGGCTATTTCCGTCAGGGTCCGGTCAGCGCCTTCTTTCCCGTTTCGGTCACCCTGCTGGCTCTGGCCCTGGGGTGCCTGATCGAACGCCTCTGGCGCGCCGAGGCGCCGGGCGACATCATCGGCTTCACCCTTCTGGTGGCGCTGGCTTTCCTGGCCTTGCTGGAACATTGGTTCATGATCTGGCGGCTGCGCGACGACAGGCTCTGGCGCTGGATGATTCCGGCCAAGGCGCCCAAACCACAGAAACTGCGAGGGCATACCCATGGACTTTGACGCCATCTTCCAAGGCCAGATCGACACGCTGAAGTCCGAGGGCAATTACCGCGTCTTTGCTGAACTCGAACGCCGCTGCGGCAGCTTTCCGCGCGTGGCGCGCCACACCGAAGGTGGCACCGAAGAGGTGACCGTCTGGTGCTCGAACGATTACCTGGGCATGGGCCAGCATCCGGCCGTGGTCGAGGCGATGTGCGACGCGGTCCGCGCGAACGGGACCGGCGCGGGGGGCACGCGCAACATCTCGGGCACCAACCACCACCACCGTCTGCTGGAAAGCGAACTGGCCGACCTGCATGGCAAGGAGGGGGCACTGCTGTTCACCTCGGGCTATGTGTCGAACTGGGCGGCGCTGAGCACGCTGGGCGCGCGCATCCCGAACGCCGTGATCCTGTCGGACGCCGGCAATCACGCCAGCATGATCGAGGGCATCCGCCATTCGCGCGCCGACAAGGTCGTGTGGAAGCACAATGACTGGCGCGATCTGGACCGCAAGCTTAAGGCCGTCGGCGACCGGCCAAAGATCGTCGCCTTTGAAAGCGTCTATTCCATGGACGGCGACATCTGCCCGATGCGCGAGATCGTCGAAGTGGCCGAAGCCCACGGCGCGATGACCTACCTTGATGAGGTGCACGCGGTCGGCATGTATGGCCCGCGCGGCGGCGGCATCAGCGAGGAGCGGGGGCTGGCGCACCGCATCGACCTGATCGAGGGCACGCTGGGCAAGGCGTTCGGCGTCGTCGGCGGCTATGTCACCGGCTCGGCGGTGCTGTGCGATTTCCTTCGCTCGTTTGCCTCGGGGTTCATCTTCACCACCGCCCTTCCCCCGGCTGTTGCGGCGGCGGCGGCGACCTCGATCCGGCATCTGAAGGACTCGGGCATCGAGCGCGCGGCGCAAAAGGACCGCGTCGCCCGGGTGCGCGCGCGGCTCAGGGCGATGGGCATTCCGATGATGGACAACGACAGCCACATCATTCCGGTGATGATCGGCGATCCGGTCAAGTGCCGCATGATTTCCGACATCCTGATGCGCGACTGGGGCATCTATGTGCAACCGATCAACTATCCGACTGTCGCCAAGGGCAGCGAGCGCTTGCGCATCACGCCGGGCCCCCTGCATTCCGATGCCGATATCGAACATCTGGTGACCGCGTTGACCGCGCTCTGGAGCCACTGCGCAATCGCGCACGCAGTTGCGTGAAATTGTCGCGGGTCGGGTGATCCGGCCCGGTCCGGGCGCCGTAATACGAATTAGGAGGACTATGTCATGAAAAGAAATGCGCTTTCTCTGATAACCCTCGCCGCCGTGTTTGGCGTCGCGGGAGCTGCCCATGCCCAGGACGCCGAGGCGATCGCCCGCGGCGAGGCGGCCTTTTCGCAGTGCCAGAGCTGCCATGTCGTGCGCGATGACGCAGGCACGGTGCTGGCAGGGCGCAACGGGCGCACCGGGCCGAACCTCTTTGGCGTCGTCGGCCGTGTGGCGGGCAGCTATCCCGATTTCCGCTATGGCGATGGCATGGTTCGGGCCGGCGAGATGGGTCTGGTCTGGGACGAAGCCAGCCTGATCGCCTATCTGCAGGACCCCACGGACTTCCTGCGCAGCTATACCGGCAACGCCCGGGCACGCGGGAACATGTCGTTCCGGGTCCGCGGCGCAGACCAGGCGAGCGACCTCTACGCCTTCCTCGCCACCTTCAGCCCGGCGGCGGAAACCCCGGCCGAAGAAGCGGCCGCCGAGGAGGCCCCGGCGCCCGCCAGCAACTGAGCGCCCCGTCAAGGGACTTGATTGCTCCGGGCATGTGTGCACGCTGAATTGCGCACAGCGGACCATCTTTGCGGGCCGGGCATCCCCCCGGCCCCTTTCGGCTTTGAGGGTGGTGAGGGGATGTGGGACAGAACCGACAGGAATCCGAATGCCGCGTCCGCAGAATGTGGCCAATGGGTAACGGCGGGACTGCACGCGCTCAGGCGCGGGTTGGGGCAGCCCCCGCAGGGCAAGGCTAGGGTGCCCGCGCCCGACGACCTCCTCGGCTGGCGGGACGTGCTGGAAGAGCATCTGATGGCGGGACGCCTGCCGCAGGCTCTCGACATGCTTCAGGGCTATGCGCGGCTGAACGGGCCTCATGTGGGTCTCTCGATGCTCATGGTGGCAACCATCCGTCGGCTCGAGGTTCGCTGGGCGGAAGATACCGCAAGGGTCGAGGACATCACGCGGGCCTTCGCCACCGCCCGCCACCTGATCGAAGTCTGGAGAACCCGGCAGGGCGGGAAAGAGGACCGTTCAGGCCCGGGGCGCGAACCCGCGCTTTCGGTTCGCAGACTGCCCCTGCTGGTCTGTGTGGCGCCTGGCGACGATCATACCTTTGGCGCGCAGATCCTGGCCGACGATCTGACCCTGCGCGGCTGGGCGGTCGACACGCTGATCACCGCCACCCCGCAAGAAATCCTGACGCGGGTTGCCAGTCGCCCCTATGCGGCGCTGCTGCTGTCGGTCGGACAGGACGGCTCGCTGGCCGGCGTGGGCGATCTGGTCGCCGAAGCGCGCGACATTTCGCCCAATCGCCGAATTCGTGCACTTATTGGCGGTTCCGGACTTGCACAACCCTTCGCGCAGTATCACTTTCTAGGGGCAGACAGTGTTGTCGGCACGGCGGCGGAGGGGGCGGACTTCCTGGCCGGAAAACTGGCACTTGGCCTTCAGGACACAAGGAACTGACCATGGCCTCTCGCAGCGCGCCCTCGCATCCCCTACCCGTGCCCGATCCGCAGCAGTTCGCCAGCCTGTTGCGAAACGCCTCGGACGTCGTTCTGCTGCTCGACCGGGACCTGACCATCGTCGACATCGCGCAGGCCGATGGCCAGGGCGGCACCTTTCCCCGTTTCTGGCTGGGGCGGCGACTGGGCGATCTGCTGGGCCCGGAAAGCCAGAGCAAGCTCCCCTCGCTTCTGGCGCAGGACGTCACGCTGGCGGGGACGGTGGCACGCTGGCGACATCTGAACCTTGACGACGGCGCCGGCGGCACGGTTCCCCTGCTCCTGAAATACGCCGGGCTCAGCGGTCAGGGCAATGCGGGCGGGATGCTGCTGTGCCGTGACCTGCGTCCAACGGTGGAGTTGCAGAACCGCTTCCGTCAGAGCCACCGCGAACTGGAATCGCGGATCGAGGCCTTGCCTGTCGTGGTGGCACCGCCGACGAACGGCAACGGACACGCCGCCCACACCGCACGGGCGGGCGGCGCAATCGTTGCCGAGATGATCGCGCGGCTGGGCCACCAGCCGATGGACGCCATCGTGCGCGAAACCAGCCGCGTGCTGGAGAGGCTTTGCGCGACCGAGGCGCTGGACCGCACCCACGGCGACCGCGACCAGGCCGCCCGGCTTCTGGGGATCACGGTCGAGGACCTGCACCTCGCGCTCATGGCCTGACGGCACGGCACGGCCCCGAAACGCAAACGGTCGGCACCCCTTGGGCGCCGACCGTTTTTCGTCAGGCGGGGCGTCAGACCGGGGCCTGACGCCACCCTGCCCCCCTCAGCTACACCCGCTCGTGCCGCCGCAGGTGTTGCACTTCATGCAGGTGCCGTTGCGGACCAGCGTGTAGTTGCCGCATTCGCCGCAGGGGTCGCCTTCATAGCCCTGCATGCGGGCCTTGGTGCGGGCGTCCAGGGTGACGGCGGCGACCGCCTCGACCGAGGTTTCCGACCGCATCGCCACGGCAAGGCTACCCATCGGCGCGCCCATGTCGAGGGCGCGCGCCGTGGCGGAACCGCCTTGCAGCACCACCAGTTCCTGCGGCAGGCGCTTTCTCAGATAGCCGGTCGAGGAAATCTGCCGCAGCACCTCGAGCCCGCGCGAGGCGGCGTCATCGCTGACCGGCGCCACGTTCTTTTGCCCCTCGCTGTCGCCGCCGCCCAGATCGTCGAAGGAGGCGCCGGTGGGTTTGACATGCGCAAGATCGGTGCGGTCCAGATAGGAAATCGCCAGTTCGCGGAAGATATAGTCCAGGATCGAGGTCGCGTTCTTGATCGCCTCGTTGCCCTGCACCATGCCCGCCGGTTCAAAGCGGGTAAAGGTGAAGGCGTCGACGAATTCCTCCAGCGGCACGCCGTATTGCAGGCCGACCGACACCGCGATGGCAAAGTTGTTCATCATCGCGCGAAAGCCCGCACCTTCCTTGTGCATGTCGATGAAGATCTCGCCCAGCCGCCCGTCGCCGTATTCGCCGGTGCGCAGATAGACCTTGTGCCCACCGACGATGGCCTTCTGGGTATAGCCCTTGCGACGTTCCGGCAGCTTCTCGCGGCCGCGCGCCACTTCGCGCAGGATGATCTTTTCCACGATCTTCTCGGCGATCACGGTCGCCTTTTCCTGCGGATTGCCCGAGGTCAGGATTTCTTCGGCCTCCTCGTCATCCTCGATCAGCGCCGAGGCCAGCGGCTGCGACAGTTTCGAACCGTCGCGATAGAGCGCATTCGCCTTGATCCCCAGCGAGTGGCTGAGTTCATAGGCCGCCAGCACTTCTTCGATCGTCGCCGAATTCGGCATGTTGATCGTCTTGGAAATGGCGCCCGAGATGAACGATTGCGCGGCGGCCATCATGCGGATGTGGCTGTCGACGCTGAGATAGCGCGTGCCCTTCTTGCCGCAGGGGTTGGCGCAGTCAAAGACCGGATAATGTGCCTTTTTCAGGTGCGGCGCGCCTTCCAGCGTCATCGTGCCGACGACATGGTCGTTGGCGGCGTCAATCTGGGCCTTGCTGAATCCCAGATGGCGCAGCAGGTCGAACGACGGATCGTTCAGCTTGTCAGCGGGAATGCCCAGCGTGCCGGTGCAGAAATCGGTGCCCAGCGTCCACTGGTTGAATACGAAGCGGATGTCAAAGGCCGAGGCCAGCGCGGATTCCACCTTGGCAATCTCCGCCGCGCCAAAGCCGTGGCCGATCAGCGACGTGTGATTGATGTGCGGTGCCTGACCGATGCTGCCATGGCCCACCGCATAGGCGATGATCTCGGCGATCTGCGAGGATTTGTAGCCCAGCTTGGCCAGCGCCGCCGGGACCGACTGGTTGATGATCTTGAAATAGCCCCCGCCGGCCAGTTTCTTGAACTTCACCAGCGCGAAATCGGGCTCGATCCCGGTGGTGTCGCAATCCATGACCAGACCGATGGTTCCGGTCGGCGCGATCACCGTCGATTGCGCGTTGCGATAGCCATGCGCCTCGCCCAGGGCCAGCGCCTCGTCCCAGGCCGACCGGGCCAGAGCAACCAGCGACTCGTCCGGGCAATTGGCGGCGTCCAACGCCACCGGACGCACGTTGACGGCCTCATAATCCGTCTGGCCCCAGGCCGCGCGGCGATGGTTGCGCATCACCCGCAGCATGTGGTCGCGGTTGCGCGCATAGCCCGGGAAAGCACCGAGTTCGGCCGCCATCTCGGCCGAGGTCGCATAGCTGACGCCGGTCATGATCGCGCTCAGCACGCCGCCCATGGCGCGGCCCGCCTCGCTGTCATAGCCCAGTCCCATGTTCATCAGAAGGCCGCCGATATTGGCATAGCCAAGACCCAGCGTGCGATAATCATAGCTGCGCTGGGCGATTTCCTTGGACGGGAATTGGGCCATCATCACGCTGATTTCCAGCGTAATCGTCCACAGGCGCGTGGCGTGGACATAGGTATCCGCGTCAAAGGCGCCGTCCTTGAAGAACTTCAAGAGGTTCATCGACGCAAGGTTGCAAGCGGTATCGTCGAGGAACATGTATTCCGAGCACGGGTTCGACCCCCGGATCTCGCCATCCGCCGGGCAGGTGTGCCAGGCGTTCACCGTGTCGTGGAACTGGATGCCCGGATCGGCGCAGGCCCAGGCGGCATGGCCGACCTGATCCCACAGGTCGCGCGCCTTGATGGTCTTGGCGACCTTGCCGTCGGTGCGGCGCAACAGCGCCCAGTCGGCATCCTCCTTGACCGCCTTCAGGAAGGCGTCCGTCACCCGCACCGAATTGTTCGAATTCTGGCCCGAGACGGTGACATAGGCTTCGGAATCCCAATCAGTGTCATAGGTGGGGAATTCGATGCCGGTATAGCCCTGACGCGCATATTGCAGGATGCGGTTGGTATAGGTGTCGGGGATCATCGCCTTCTTGGCGGCCTTGATCGCCCCCTTCAGTGCCGGGTTCTTCGCCGGATCGGTGGCGTCGGCGGCGTCGCCGTCCCAGGTCTTGATCGCGGCAAAGATGTCGTTGAGGCGCAGCTCATGCGCCTTCGAACCCGCGACCAGCGAGGCGACCTTCTGCTCCTCGATGACCTTCCAGTTGATGAACTGCTCGATATCGGGGTGATCCATGTCGCAGATCACCATCTTGGCGGCGCGCCGGGTGGTGC
>CALEZJ010000613.1 GCA_937927885.1 uncultured Paracoccaceae bacterium
GCAGGATCAGCGGGTTGTCGCCGCGGATCGACTCGTAGCACTCCACCCCGCGCTCGGTGTTATAGGCGGTTTCGCATTCGGTCATACGGATCGGCAGACCGCCGATCCCACCGTCGCGCTGGTTGATCAGGGTCAGATAGTCCTGATAGCCGTCGGCAAAGGGGATGCCGCCGGGGGCAAAGGGTCCGGTGCGATAGTTCAGCATCGGAAAGTGCAGGTTCTGCGCGGCGACGGGTGCCGCCACCAGGGTTGCCGCAAGAATTGCGGCGAGTCGGGTCATCTTCATTGGTTTCTCCTCCCAGTCGATGACGTCAAATTCCTTCACCCGCCCCGCAATCAATGCGGGAAGGGCCAGAGTCGCAGTTTCTCCTTGATGGTGCGCCAGAGCGCGGCCATGCCGTGCGGTTCCAGGATCAGCACGATCACGATCAGCGCGCCGATGACCATGATTTCGAGGTGCCGGGCCAGATCGCTCGGCCAGCCGAGGCTGTCCACCAGGAAGACCTTCAGGATCACCGGCAGCACCACCAGAAAGGCCGCGCCCAGGAACGACCCCAGGATCGAGCCCAGACCGCCGATGATGACCATGAAGAGCACGAGGAAGGACTTGTTGATGCCGAACGCCTCGCCTGCCTCGGCAGCGCCCAGTTGCACACCGAACAGCAGCGCCCCGGCGACACCGACAAAGAACGAGGACACGGCAAAGGCGGTCAACTTGGCGATCAGCGGGTTGACGCCGATGATCTCGGCCGCGATGTCCATGTCGCGGATCGCCATCCAGCTGCGCCCGACCGTGCCCCGCGTCAGGTTTCGCGCCAGCCAGGCCATGCCGATCACGAACACCAGACAGGTCAGATAGACCGCATGCGCCGAGGCCGCCGGACCGGTGACCGTGAT
This sequence comes from uncultured Paracoccaceae bacterium, assembly GCA_937927885.1. GTDB lineage: Bacteria > Pseudomonadota > Alphaproteobacteria > Rhodobacterales > Rhodobacteraceae > Pararhodobacter. The sequence continues at coordinate 898 of CALEZJ010000613.1, forward strand.
GCCCAGCACGGACCTTTCGGGCATGGTGATCATGCCGGTGGGCGAATAGTTGAAGAACCAGCCCTGCCGGGTAAACAGCCAGATCAGGAAAAACTGCGCGGCCAGCGTGGCGACCGCCAGATAGAACCCCTTGATCTTCAGCGACGGAAGGCCGAACAGCCCCCACCGCCGCCTTCACCAGACCCGCCAGCAGGAACACCACGAAGATGTTCAGCCCGGGCACGGCCATGGTCAGCTTGAAGGTCGCATAGGCCCCGACCGCCATGAAGGCGCCAGTCCCCAGGGAAAGCTGCCCGCAAAAGCCGATCAGGATGTTCAGACCCAGCGCCGCGATCACATAGATCAGGAAGGGCACGACGATGGATTTGGTCCAATAGTCGTTCAGGAACAGCGGCGCCACGCACAACGCCAGGATCAGCACCGCCCAATAGGCATAGCGGTCGAACCGGATCGGAAAGGTCTGGTTGTCGCTGGCATAGGACGTCTTGAAGTCGCCCGCTTCACGGTACAGCATCGGTCAGACCCTCTCGATGATGCGTTCGCCGAACAGGCCCTGCGGCCTGAACAGCAGGAAAACCAGCGCCAGCATGTAGGCGAACCAGTTTTCCGTGGCGCCGCCGATGATCGGCTGCATGTAGAAATCGAACAGCTTTTCCCCCACGCCGATCAGCAGCCCGCCGACAATCGCCCCGGGGATCGAGGTGAAACCACCCAGGATCAGCACTGGCAGGGCCTTCAGCGCGATCAGCGACAGGCTGAACTGCACCCCGGATTTCGACCCCCACATGATCCCCGCGACCAGCGCCACGATTCCCGCGATCGACCAGGTCAGCACCCAGATGAAGCGCAGGGAAATCCCCACCGACAGCGCCGCCTGATGGTCGTCGGCCACGGCGCGCAGCGCCCGGCCCTGCTTGGTATATTGCGAAAAGATCACCAGCGCCGTCACCAGAATGCCCGCGATGACGATGGCTACCAGGTTCAGCGTGTCGATGTAGAACCCGTAGAAATCCGGGTTGCCCATGCCCAGCCAGCGGGTGTTGTCCTCGAACCAGAGGTTGCCGCCCTGCGGAATGCCGACATCCAGACGCTTGACCTCGGCGCCCCACATGATGTCGCCCAGCCCTTCGAGGAAAAACGCCAGGCCGATGGTCGCCATGAACAGGATGATCGGTTCCTGATTGACCAGATGTTTCAGCACGATGCGTTCGACCAGCCACGCAAAGGCCACCATCACCGCGACGGTCAGCGGAATGGCGAGGAGGGTTGGCACGTTCCAGCCGAAATTGTGGATCGACGTGCCAAAGGCCGCGTTGATCAGATGCGAGAAGGGCACCTGACCGCTTTGCAGGCCGACCAGCGTCAGCGCCGCGAACAGCGCCATCACGCCCTGCGCAAAGTTGAAGATGCCCGAGGCCTTGAAGATCAGCACGAAGCCCAGCGCGACAAGGGCATACATGATGCCGGTCGACAGGCCGTTCAGCGCGGCCTCGATGGCGTTGAGGAAATCAAGCGACATGGCACCCTCGCATCGGGTTCAGGGGGAGGGAGAGGGTGAGGTCACTCATGCGCCACCCCCAGATAGGCGTCGATCACCGCCTGATTGCTGCGCACCTCGGCGGGCGTGCCGTCGCCGATCTTCTTGCCGTAATCCATCACCACCACACGGTCGGAAAGGTCCATCACCACGCCCATGTCGTGTTCGATCAGCACGATGGTGGTGCCGAATTCGTCGTTCACATCGAGGATGAATCGGCTCATGTCCTCTTTCTCCTCGACGTTCATCCCGGCCATGGGTTCGTCGAGGAGCAATATCTGCGGTTCCGCCGCCAGCGCGCGGGCCAGTTCCACGCGCTTTTTCAGCCCGTAGGGCAGGCGCGCCACCGGCGTCTTGCGGATCGCCTGGATCTCCAGGAAATCGATGACCTTTTCCACCTTCTCGCGGTGCTCGGCCTCTTCGCGCGCGGCCCGGCCCCACCACAGGGCCTGAGACAGGAACCCGGTCTTCATCAGGTTCATCCGCCCGGTCATGATGTTGTCCAGAACCGACATGCCCTCGAACAGGGCGATGTTCTGGAATGTCCGGGCTATCCCCATGCGGGCGACCTGATAGGGCCGCATCCGGGGGCGCTTGTAGCCCTTGTAGATCACATCGCCTTCCTGCGGGTTGTAGAACCCGGAAATGACGTTCAGCATCGACGACTTGCCCGCGCCATTGGGGCCGATGATGGCGCGGATCTCGCCCTTGCGGATGTCAAAGCTGATGTTCTTGATCGCCTCGACCCCGCCAAACCGCAGAGTGATGTTCTTCAGCTCCATCACCACGCCGCCGATCTGGCGGCCGTCGGCGGTGACATGGCCCTCGTGGTTGTCCAGCATGCCCTCGCCCCTCATTCCGCCGCGACCCGCTGCGCGGCACTGGTGTCGAACACCTTCGCATCGCGCAGTTCCAGCGTTGCCTTCAGGACGCCCTTGCGCCCGTCCTCGTAGCTGACCGCGGTTTCGGTATAGACCGAGGCCGCCCCGCCATAGAGCCCCTCGATCAGGTCGGCGAATTTCTCGCCGATGATGTTGCGGCGCACCTTGCGGGTGCGGGTCATCTCGCCGTCGTCGGCGTCGAGTTCCTTGTGCAGAACCAGGAACCGGTGAATCTGGCATCCCGACAGGATCGCATCCTGCGCGACCGAGGCGTTGACCTCCTCGACATGCTTCTGGATCGTCTCCAGCACGCGCGGATGCCCGGCCAGTTCCTGATAGCTGGAATAGGCGATGTTGTTCCTCTCGGCCCAGTTGCCCACCGCGGTCAGATCGATGTTGATGAAGGCCACACAGCGGTTGCGGCCATTGCCAAACACCACGGCCTCCAGGATGTTGGGATAGAATTTCAGTTTGTTTTCAACGTATTTAGGCGCGAACAGTCGGCCATCCGCCATCTTGCCCACGTCCTTGGCGCGGTCGATGATGCGCAGATGCCCGGTGCCGGGTTCAAAGAAGCCCGCATCCCCCGTCGCCACCCAGCCTTCGGAATCCTTGGTCGAGGCGGTGGATTCCGGGTTCTTGTAATATTCCACAAAGGTGCCCGGCGAGCGGTAATAGACCTCGCCCGTCTCGCCGATGCGCACCTCGACCCCGGGGCTGGGCACGCCCACCGTGTCCGACCGCACCTCGCCATCCGGCTGCTGGGTGATGAACACCGAGGCCTCGGTCTGGCCGTAAAGCTGTTTAAGGTTGATGCCCAGCGAGCGGAAGAAATCAAAGATCTCGGGCCCGATCGCCTCGCCCGCGGTATAGGCGACGCGAATGCGCGACAGGCCCAGCGTGTTCTTCAGGGGGCCATAGACCAGCACCTCGCCCAACCGGTATTGCAGCCGGTCGGCGGCGCTGACCGGCTTGCCATCCAGGATCCTGCCGCCAACCTTGCGCGCATGGGCCATGTAGCGGTCGAACATCCGCTTCTTGGCGCGCCCCGCATCCTCCATGCGGATCATCACCTGCGTCAGCATGGTCTCGAAGACGCGCGGCGGGGCAAAGAAATAGGTCGGCCCGATCTCGCGCAGGTCGGTCATCATGGTGGCCGGGGATTCCGGGCAGTTGGTGCAGAACCCGGCCCAATACGCCTGCCCGATGGAAAAGATGAAATCGCCGACCCAGGCCATCGGCAGATAGGCGAGGATTTCCTCGTTCCTCGACAGCCGGTCAAAGGCGCAGCTGGCCTTGGCCGTCTCCACGATGTTGCGGTTCGACAGCACCACGCCCTTGGGCTTGCCCGTGGTGCCCGAGGTATAGAGCATCACGCAGGTGCTGTCCCAGCCCAGTTCCGCGGTGCGGGCGGCGACCTCGGCTTCGAACCTCTGATGCCCGGCACGCCCCTCGGCCTGCACGTCCATCAGCCAGTTCATCCGGGAATGGTCGTATTTGCGCATCCCGCGCTTGTCGAGATAGACGATCTGTTCAATGCTGGTCACGGTTTCCTGCACGTCGATCACCTTGTCGACCTGCTCCTGATCGCCGCAGATGGCAAAACGCGCGCCGCAATGGCCCAGGACATAGGCCATCTCCTCGGCCACGGCATCCTGATACAACGGCACCGGAACCGCGCCCACCGACTGCGCCGCCACCATCGACCAGTAAAGCGCCGGGCGGTTGCGTCCGATGATCGCAACATGGTCGCCCCGGTTCATGCCCAGCGCCAGGAACCCCATGGCAATCGCGCGCACCTCGTCCTGAACGTCTGCCCAGGTCCAGCTTTGCCAGATGCCGAATTCCTTTTCCCGGTAGGCCGTCGCGTGGCCGAATTCGGCTGCGTTGCGCGCCAGAAGCGCAGGCACCGAGGTCAGCGCCCCCTGCGTTGCGGATGTCGTCACCGGCACTGTCCTCCCCTGCGCGCCAGACCCCTCCCCCGGGGCCCGACGAGACCTTGCGCCCTTGCTGGCCGAGGAAGTTTGCCGCAGTTTGTCGCAAACCTTACGAATTGTAACCGGGGTCAAACGATCCGGGCGGCGAGCTCGTCCGGCGAGCAACCGGACACCGACCAGAACTCGGTCGCCCAAGGGGGAAGCGAGGCCAGCACGCGCGAAAGGTCGGCATGGTTGACCTGCCGCCACAGTGCGCGGGCCGTCGCGGCGAGGGCCTCGGGCGGGGTCAGGCTGTGGTGAGGCCGCAGGGCTAGGATTTCGGCGACCCAGTCGGAGCGGGCACCGGGGGGCGCGGGCGGCGCGCCGATATCCCAACCGGCGACAAAGATGGCCCTCGGCACAGCGGGAAGCACTCCGGCAAAGGCGATCCCCTGCGCGGGCGTCAGGCGGCGGCGAAAGGCGATCAGCACGCCCTGAATCGCGGTGTAGGCGAGGTTGTCGGACTCAAGCCCCGTCACCGCGCGCACGTCATCAAGGAACGCCCGCCACTCACGCGAGGCCTGTCGGTATGTCCACGGCATCGGCATGCTGGGCCTCCCTGGCGCGAAGTCTGGCCCCGTCGCGCGGCAGCGGCAAGACGAATCGTTGATCCGCGTGCCCCTGCGCGATAGGCCCCGCGCCATGAGCGACTCGCGCAACCAGTTCCTGAACCTGTCGGCCGGCGTCGCCTCGGTCGGCGTCGCGGTCACGCTGGTGGCGCTGAAGACCTGGGCGCTGGTGGCGACCGGGGCGCTCAGCGTGGCAGCCTCGCTGGCGGACAATGCGCTGGATGTGATGGTCTCGGCCGGGGCGCTGGCGGCGATCAACTATGCCGCTCGGCCTGCCGATGACGACCACACCTTTGGCCATTCCTCGGCCGAGGATCTGGCCGCGCTGGCCCAGTCGGCACTGGTGCTGGTGTCGGCGGGGATGATCCTGGTTCTGGCCCTGATGCGGCTTTTCGCGCGCGAGGCGACACCCGTCACCGCCGAAGGTGCGGGGATTGCGGTGATGCTGGTGTCCGTCGCGCTGACCGGGGCGCTGGTCTTCTGGCAACGCCGCGTCGCGCGGCTGACCGGCAACCGCGTTGTCGCCGCCGATTCGCTGCATTATCTGGGCGATCTCTTGCCCACGATCGGGGTGCTGGTGGCGCTGGTGGCCTCGTCGCAATGGGGCTTGTCGCGGGTCGACTCGGTGGTCGCACTGGCAGCAGCGCTTTGGCTGGGCTGGAGCGGCTTGAAGATCGGCGCGGGCGCCTGGGACGCGCTGATGGACCACGCCGCGCCGACCGACGTCGTCGAAACCATCCACCGGATCGCGACCGACTGGCCCGGCCTCAGCGGGCACCATGACCTGAAGACCCGCATGGCCGGCAGCCGCACTTTCATCTCTCTGC
>CALEZJ010000614.1 GCA_937927885.1 uncultured Paracoccaceae bacterium
CTGCACATAGATCGCCTCCAGGAATTCCGCGCGACCCTGCGCCGGATTCGGTCGGCGCAGCAGCTTCAGCAGCGGATGCTGGTCGAACCGGCGCTCGCAATCCTGCAACACCAGAGGCAATGCCGCCGCCGCCTCCGAAATCAGCCGCACCACGCGAAACCCGACCGGATTGCCCTGAAACCCCGCCCGCGTCAGCGAGACCGTGTCGCGCGCCGTCCAGCGCAGCGCCGCCGCGCCGACACTGGCGACCCGCCCGGGAATGCCCGCCGTCAGGGGCCCCACCGCCGAGGCCTTGGCTTCGGGCACCGCCACCGGCTTGCGAAAGAACTCCAACATCCACCTGCCTCCATGTCGCTCGGCACCCGTTCAACGGGGCGCCCCGGCCTTGGAGGGGGTTATCCTTGGACTTCCTTGCGATTCCGACAGGGCAGCGCGCGGTGCATCCGGGGCATGCAACACCCGCCCTTCATCTTGCCCCAAACACTCAGCTTGCGACGCCGTCACGCCCAGCGCGGGCAATCCATGAGGCCAAACGAAAAGGGCCGCCCCCTGCGGGACGGCCCCTTTTTCATGGAAGCAACAGGCTCAGGCCGCCAGCAGCGCGCGCGCCTCGGCAGGGGTCAGCACCGCACGCGCCGAAGCAAAGGCCGCCTGACCGGCCTCGGTGGCCAGTTCGGGGAACAGTGCCAGCAGTTCCGCACGCGTTGCCGAATCGAGCGCATCAAGAACCGCCGCGGCAGGCTGGAAACTCTCGCTCCAGGCCGCTTCGGCGCGCAGGATCTGGTGGCTTTCGCACATCACGTGCAGATAGCTGACCGGACCCTCGGTGACGCGGCTCACGCCGGGCAGATGCAGCAGATCGGCCGCACAGACCAGCACCTCACGCTCGCCGAACATCAGTTCGGCCCGCGCGCCGGTGATCAGCATGCGGTGGCGCGGCGAGACGACCAGATCGGCGTCCGGCAGACCACGGCCCAGCGCCCCGGCGGCGATGCGCACCGGTGCAGCACCCGGGCATGCGGCGATGTCCGCAGCACTCAGGTCCCGCCGCCCGGTCCAGACCAGCGGCTGGAACCCGTTGTCCCGCGTCAGAACCAGATCGCCGACGGCCAGATCCTCGACCGCAACGCGACCGCGCAGCGTGTCGATCCGGGTGCCGGGCGCAAAGCAGATGATTTCTTCGTAGTTTTCGAAGGTCAGCCGCGTTCCATCCGGAAAGTCGACATAGCCGGTCTTCGACGTCGCGCCCGGGACGCCCGGATAGGGGGTCTCCGAGGTGATCGTCACGACCGGGCCGGGTTCACCCGGTTCGGGATCGGGCAGCACCAGCGTGTCAAACCCGTCGCCGCCGTTCGTGTGCCCGGTGGTCGAGGTCATCACCTGAACGTTGTCGTCGCCGGACCCCAGATCAGTCCGCTCGATCTCCGAGAAGTTGGTGGTCGAGGACCCGTTGGTGATCGTTCCCTGCTCGTTGCCGGTGTAGACGACATTCAGCCCCTCGGTGACCTCGGTGGCATAGATCGAATCGCCTCCGGTCTCGCCAGTCTCGCCGCCGACGATCTCATGGTTGCCAAATCCGTCATAGAGTTCAAAGACATCGTCACCCGACCCGCCATAGGCGGTGTCATCGCCCGTGCTCAGGACCAGCGTGTCATTGCCGTAAGCCGCCTCGGGATCGTCATCGGGGCTCAGGCCGCCGAAGTCGCCCGGGTTGCCATCGCCGATCAGCAGGTCGTTGCCTTCGCCGCCGATCAACAGATCGTCGCCGCCACCGCCAATCAGCTTGTCATCGCCCTCGTTGCCATAGAGCGTGTCGTTGCCGTCATCGCCCCAAAGGCTGTCGTTGCCCTGGCCGCCGCCCATAAGGTCGTCGCCGTTGCCGCCAAAGAGCTGATCGTTGCCGGCACCGCCGTCGATCGTGTCGCCGCCATGGCCGCCATAGACGTAATCGTCCCCGTCACCTGCGGCGACCGTGCCGCCTGCGTTGGTGAAGGTGTCGCCGTCTGTATCGGTATAGGTCGTCCCGATGACCTCCCCGGAATCGGTCCCGTTCACAACACCCGGCGCGGCGGGATCAGGGATCAGCGTGATATCGTCTCTCGGCGGCATTCTTTACTCTCCTCGTGTCCCTGGTCGGACCAACGTGTCAAAACCCCGGAGCGCCCGGGCCCCGTAATAACAATGGCAGAGGACTCTGCCCGAAATATGGCGCTTTCATGAAGTTGGGGGGACACGGCACGGAACACCGCACCATGGCATGACGACCTACACCCCGGCTACATTGGCAGCACCGAGCGGCTCACCCCCATGACCCGCAGCCCTCTTAAGGCCAGCCTTATCTATACCAAATGCCTTGGGGAAACCAAAGAAAATCAACGTTTCGTTCACCATTGCGCGATCACGAATTGGAAGGAGCCCGACTATGCGCTGCAAGGGTGTTTCCATCATGCGAACATTCGCTGCCCCGATTTGGCCACGATTTGGCCAGATTCCCGGCGTGTTGGACCCGCCGGAGCGCGATTGGATCGACAATATGGGGGAGCACCGGTCGGATTGTGCGATTCGCGGCAACAAACAGGGGGGAACCCGTCAGCGGCACCCCCCGCAACCAACAGACGAGAGTCGTTTCCAACCTGGCACATCTGACGAGAGATTGCCCGATTTGTTGGCAATCCGGAACCACAGGGTGATTCGCGCGGTCCGCTGCCGTGGCAAAAGGGTCGGCGGGAACGACACACGCGCCCCGCCGACGTCGATCAGTCCTGCTTGCGATAGGTCAGGCGCGAGGCCGAATGGATCGGCCAGGGATGCACCTCGGCACCGATCTCGATCTGCACATGGCGCTCGACCTGCGGTTTTTTCGAACCACCATTTGCCTCGCCCCAGAGGATCGCCAGCTTCGTGCCCTGCTGGGCCAGATCGGCGCGCACCATCGCCAGTGAAATCCATGCCCGCTCATTCGCGGAATAGCTGGGATAGGTCGACAGGCCCACGCGTTCGCCGTTCAGCAGCACCTGATCATAGGGGTGCGCCGCGTAATGGCCCGTCGGGAGTTCCATCAGCTTGGGGCCGGGGAACGCGCCCATCATCCCCTCGAAGATGCGCAGCACATCGGCCTTGTCCCAGACCAGCGTGACCTTCACCCTGTGCGGCCCCTCGGCCATTGCCTCCAGCGCCGCTCGGCCGATGAAGTCGTGGTCGAACTTGACCACGCGGTGATAATCCAGATCCCAGGGCGTCAGGTAATAGTCGCTGACATCCTCGGGCTCGAACGAGCCGCCGACGGAACAGGTCGCCTCGAAACTGTCGGCCCCCAGCCAGTCGCGATAGGGTTTCATCGCCTCGCCGGTATAGATCGCAGGCAGGGGCGACGGGATCCATCCCGATTCCATCGCGGCGGTCGAATAGGCCCGCGCCCCTGCCCGCAGCATCCCGTATTGCGCGCCCACCTCCATGAGGCGGGCGTAGACGCGCTTGCCTTCCTCGTAAGGCCCCCAGATTTCCAGCCCCTGCGCGCCACCCATCCCGTGTGACAGGGTCCGTGCCTTGCAGCCCGCAATGATGATCTCGCCCATGTTGAAGAACTTGGTGGTCAGCGGCCCGCCCTCGTTCACCGCGTTCAGGATCTCCAGCGCGCGCGGACCCTGCACCTCGTAGCGATAGAGCTTTCTCGGCTTGTCCGGGTTCTCCAGACTGCGGATGTCGAATTCGGTCGTCACATCGAGACCCGAGATTTCCGCCTGATAGGCCACCCAGTTGCACACCGGCGGGCGGC
>CALEZJ010000615.1 GCA_937927885.1 uncultured Paracoccaceae bacterium
CGGCGATCACCCTGCCGCCGCTGACGGCCCGGGACCGCCCGGCACGTTAGGGGCGGTTTCGGAAAACTGCGTCAGGTCAACCCGGCGCGCAACAATCGCAAAGAAAATCTGCCGTTTTGGCTCAGATTCCGCGCGCGCTGCGGTTGACGCTGCTTTGCGGCAGACGTATGGTCTGCCCGAAGCCTGCAGGATGCCACGATGACCGAGGTACTTGACCATTCAGGGGGATGAGACCGGGCCGACACCACGTCGGCGCCGCCCTCCCCCGATGCCCCCCTCGCCGGGGGTTTTTTGTTGCCCATGGCGCCGGTCTTAGGCATAGGCAGGCGCGAGAAGGATAAGGAAGACAAAATCATGTCCCAGCAGATGACCGGTGCGCGCATGGTCGTGCAGGCGCTCAAGGATCAGGGCGTCGAGGTGGTGTTCGGCTACCCGGGCGGCGCGGTGCTGCCGATCTATGACGAGATCTTCCAGCAAAACGAGATCCGCCACATACTGGTGCGCCACGAGCAGGGCGCCGTGCACATGGCCGAAGGCTATGCCCGCTCGACCGGCAAGCCGGGCGTCGTGCTGGTCACCTCGGGCCCCGGGGCCACGAATGCGGTGACCGGGATTGTCGACGCGCTGATGGATTCGATCCCGATCGTGGTGCTGTCGGGCCAGGTCCCCACGTTCATGATCGGCAACGACGCCTTTCAAGAGGCCGACACCGTCGGCATCACCCGCCCCTGCACCAAACACAACTGGCTGGTGAAAGAGACCGACAAACTGTCGGAAACCATTCATCAGGCCTTCCATGTCGCCACCTCGGGGCGTCCCGGTCCGGTGCTGATCGACATTCCCAAGGATGTGCAATTCGCCACCGGCACCTATACTCCGCCGCAAAAAGCCCGCACCGCGCATTACGCGCCGCGTGTGAAGGGCGATATCGAGGCGATCACCCGACTGGTCGAGATGATCGAGAAGGCGGCGCGTCCAGTCCTTTACACCGGGGGCGGGGTGATCAACTCGGGCCCCGGGGCGGTGCAACTGCTCCGCGAACTCGCTGACGCCACAGGGATTCCGGTCACCTCGACCCTGATGGGACTGGGCGCCTATCCGGCCAGCGGCAAGGGCTGGATCGGGATGCTGGGCATGCATGGCCTCTACGAGGCCAACATGGCGATGCATGGCTGCGACCTGATGATCAACATCGGCGCGCGCTTTGACGACCGCATCACCGGGCGGATCAATGCCTTCAGCCCGAATTCGCTGAAAGCCCACATCGACATCGACCCCTCGTCGATCAACAAGGTGATCCGCACCGATGTGCCGATCATCGGCGATGTCGGCCATGTGCTGGAAGACCTGCTGAAGATCTGGAAATCGCGGGGTCGCAAGACCAACCGCGAGGGCCTCGCCACCTGGTGGAAACAGATCAACGAATGGCGCGCCGTGAATTGTCTAGCCTACAAGGGCTCGGACACGGTGATCAAGCCGCAACTGGCGCTGCAACGGCTGGAGGCCCTGACCAAGGGGCGCGACCGCTACATCACCACCGAGGTCGGCCAGCACCAGATGTGGGCGGCGCAATACCTCAACTTCGAAGGGCCGAACCGCTGGATGACTTCGGGCGGACTCGGCACCATGGGTTACGGCCTGCCCGCCAGCATCGGCGTCCAGAGCGCGCATCCGAAATCGCTGGTCATCAACGTCGCGGGCGAGGCGTCCTGGCTGATGAACATGCAGGAGATGGGCACGGCGGTGCAGTTCCGCGCGCCGGTCAAGCAGTTCATCCTGAACAATGAACGTCTGGGCATGGTGCGCCAGTGGCAGCAACTGCTGCACGGCGAGCGCTATTCGCAAAGCTGGTCCGAATCGCTGCCCGATTTCGTCAAGCTGGCCGAGGCCTTCGGCTGCAAGGGCATCCG
>CALEZJ010000616.1 GCA_937927885.1 uncultured Paracoccaceae bacterium
CCTTGGGTGAATTCGCGCGACCAGATGCCAAAGCTTTTCTCCAGCCTCAGCGACAGGACCGAGGCGAAACCAACGTCGCGCAGTCCCAGATCGGCACCCGCCTTCAGGATCGCCTTGCGCAGGCCCGGCTGTTCCAGCGCCCCGCAGTTGATCTCGTAGCCGAGTTCGCCCGAAATCGACATCCGCGCGACCTTTGCGCGAACAAGGCCCACGTCCATCGTGCGGCAGGCCATGAAGGGCAGCGCCTTGTTCGACACATCGTCGTCCGTGAGCCATTCCAGAATCGCGCGGGCGTTGGGGCCGAACAGCGACAGGCCGGTCGTCGCATCCGAGATGTCGCGCAGGGCGACACCATCGCCCATATGGCCTTCGAACCAGCGCATGTGCCATTCGCGCAGGTAATACGAGCCCATGAGCCACCAGCTGCCATCGCCCCAGTTGAGCACGGTCAGATCGCCCTTCAGCTTGCCGTTCTCGCCCAGCATCGGCGCAAGGCGCGCGCGCCCGGGCCCCGGCAGGCGGCAGGCCAGCAAGCTGTCCAGCCAGGCCCGCGCCCCGGGTCCGGTGACCTCGTAACGCGAGAAGGCGGTCATATCGAGAAGTCCCGCCCCGTCCCGTGCGGCGCGGGCCTCGGCGCCGATCAGGTCGAACGCGTTCGAGCGGCGCAGCGTCGGTCTCTCGATGAAACCCGCGGGAGCGAAATAGAGCGGCTGTTCCAGTCCCCAGCTGGCCCCCCACTGACAGCCCTCGGCGCTGAGATCGGCATGGATGGCGGGGGTTTTCAGCGGCCGACCGGCGGGCAATTGCTCGTTGGGATAGGACATGATGAAGCGGCGCGCGTAGAACTGGCCGGTGGTCTGGCGGATGAAGGCGCGATTGGTGGCGAAACTGCCGTAACGCGCGATGTCCATGCCAAAGATATCGGCCTCGGGTTCGCCGTGGATCATCCATTCCGCCAGCGATTTGCCGACTCCGCCACCTTGCAGGAAACCCGCCATCACACCACAGGCGACCCAGTAATTGCGCTGGCCGCGAACGGGTCCGACCAGCGGGTTTCCATCGGGTGAAAAGGTGAAGGCGCCGTTCACCCAGCGCTTGATGCCCACGGTTTCAAGGCAGGGGAAGCGGCTGAAACCCAGTGCCAGTTCTTCTTCGATGCGACCGACGTCCTCTTGCAGCAACTCGACGCCGAAATCCCAGGGCGCGCCGTCCATCTGCCAGTGCTTGAATTTCCGTTCATAAATGCCCAGAAGAAGACCCTTCTGCTCCTGCCTGGTGTACGAGAACCCTTCGGGGTCGACGACCAGCGGGATTTCCCGCCCCAGTTCGACCAGTTCGGGGATCGATTCCGTCACCAGGTAATGGTGCTCCATCGGGGTGACCGGCAGTTCGACCCCCGCCATGCGCCCGACCTGCTTTGCCCAGAGACCGCCGGCGTTGACGACATGTTCGGCCAGCACGAGGCCCTTGTCGGTGTGGACCTCCCACATCCCGTCAGCGCGCTGGCTCAGGCTTTCCACCTTTGTGTGTTCATGGATCGCCGCCCCCCGGTTCTTTGCGGCGCGGGCATAGGCGTGGACCACGGCCGAGGGGTCGATGTGTCCCTCCCTGTCGCTCCACAACCCGCCGAACACGCCCTCGGTCGAGACGATGGGGCAGCGACGCTTGATTTCCGCAGGCGATATCAGTTCGACATCGTCGATACCCAGCGACTGGAAAGTGCGAAGCGAAGCCTTCAGTGCCTCCCACCGGTCAGGGCTGCTGGCCAGCGTGATGCCGCCTGTCATGTGCATCCCGATGTCGATGCCGGATTCCGCGCCCACCGTCTGCAACAGGTCGATGGTATAGGATTGCAGCGCCGCGATGTTCGGGTCCGAGTTCAGGGCATGAAAACCCCCGGCAGCGTGCCAGCTTGATCCCGCGGTCAGCACGTCGCGCTCGAACAGGGCAATGTCGGACCAGCCGAATTTGGTCAGGTGATAGGCAACCGAGGCCCCAACGACACCTCCGCCGATGATCGCGACCCGATAGTGAGACTTCATCCGCTGCCCCCCGTGGCTCAAGACACTTCCACGTTAGGTACATTACTGTACTGGACTGCGTCCAGAGATTTCTTTCGCTGGTTCGCGGTCGGCAAGATTTCAGGCGGTGAGCGAGCGAGACACCGGCACCCGCACGAAGGCCGTGCAGCCGCTGCCCCACGGGCTGACAGGTCGCCCTGAGGCTGCGCGCAAGGTGCGGGGTATGGTCCTTCTCCTGGCGACCCTCGCTCAGCGGTCGGTCATGCGCCTTGCGGTTGGCATCAGGGACCAGCCAAAGCGTCGCTCGATCAGGCCCCAGATGCCGCCGCTGGAGAACGACACCACCAGAATCGCCACCACCCCCAGCACGATGAGGTAGGTGACGCCATAGTCACCCAGGATTTCGCGCAGCAGGAAATAGACGGCGGTTCCGACAATCGCACCCTCGATGCGCCCGATACCGCCGATCACCACGATGAAGATGACGGCCACCGTCCAATCCTGCAAGGAAAACGCCGCCTGTGGCGAAACGCGCAGTTTTTGCAGAAAGATGATGGCGCCGATCACCCCGGTGATCGCGGCGACCAGAACATAGGTCCAGAATCGGATGCGCTGGATGTTGACCCCCACCGACACCGCCGCCACGGGATTGTCGCGCAGCGCCATCAACGCCAACCCGGGTTTCGAGCGGATCAGGGTCCAGGCACCCACCAGTGTCCCGATGCCCAGCCCCAGCATCAGCCAGTAGATGACGAACTCGCGCATTTCGCGGCTGGCGGCGATCGAGCGCACCGCGTCCGTCGGCAGCGACATGCCCGCGCCGCCACCCAGCGCCGGGATGCCGGCAAAGACCAGCGCCACGCTTTCTGCCGCGACCCAGGTGCCAATGGCGAAATAGGCGCCCTCCAGCCGGAACAGCAGGCGTGCAAAGCCCGCCGCCACCAGGCCCGCCAGCACGAAGGCCAGCGGCAGTGCCGCCAGCGGCGGCAGGCCCAGCATCACCGTGCTGATCATCAGCATGTACCCGCCGAGACCGACAAAGGCCTGCTGGCCCACCGACATCAGCCCGGCATAGCCCGCCAGCAGGTTCCACAGCACGGCAAGGGCCAGATAGGCCATGATCTCGCCGATCAGCCGCAGATCGGACCTGCCTGCCCACAGAGGCGCCAGCGCCAGGATCAGTGTCACCACCGCCAGCAGCAGGGACACCCGGATCACGCTCTTGCTCATGGCTCACTCCATCCGCGGGAACAGGCCGCGCGGGCGCACGGCGAGGATCAGAAAGAACACCAGATGCCCGGCAAGGATCTGGAATTGCGGGGAAATCTGCGCACCCAATGCCTGCGCCACGCCCAGCACGACACCGCCGGCCAAGGTGCCCCACAGGCTGCCCAGCCCGCCGATGATCACCGCTTCGAACCCGAAGATCAGCCGGGCCGGACCGCTGAACGGATCGAAATTCGACCGTGCGGCCAGAAACACCCCTGCGATGGCAATGACCGCGAAACTCAGCGCCATGGCCAGCGCATGCACATGCCGGGTGTTGACGCCCATCGCGCGCGCCATCTCGGCATCATCCGTAGTGGCACGAAACGCCCGCCCCATCGCGGTGCGGTAGAACAGCAGTTCGAGCCCCAGGATCAGCACCACGGCGACGGCAAAGGTGGCCAGCGGCAACCATCCCACCGAGATCGGCCCCAGAGACAGGCTGGCGGTTTCGATGGGGCCGGCAGCCAGACGCCGGGTGTCGGTAGAGAACAGCGTGAGCAGCCCGTTCTGGATCACCACCGCCAGGCCGAACGTGACCAGAATGGGCGGCAGCAGGTTTGGTCCCAGCGTGCGGTTCAGCAAACCGCGCTGGATCGCATAACCGATCCCGGCCATCAAAGGCACCACGAGGATCAGCGAGGCAAAGGGATGAAGCCCCGTCGCCTGCACCACCACCAGCGCCAGATAAGCGCCCAGCACGATGAAATCGCCATGCGCGATGTTGACCAGCCGCATCACGCCAAAGATCAGGCTGAGTCCGGTCGCAAACAGCGCATAGAGTCCGCCCAGCAGGATCCCCTGCACCACGGCATCGACATAAGCCATTGGTCAACCTCCGAAATAGGCGTGGGTGATCTGCGCCTTGGTGAAATCGGCGCTGGGGCCGGCCAACACCACGCGCCCTTCGTTCAGGCACACCAGGGTATCGGCCATGCGGCGCACGCGCTCGATATCCTGTTCGACGACAATGGCGGAAATCCCGCTTTGCAGGATCGCGGGAAGGGCGGCGTACACGTCATTCACGATGATCGGGGCCAGGCCCAGAGAGACCTCGTCGAACAGGATCACCCGCGGATTGGCCACCAGCGCGCGGCCGATCGACACCATCTGCTGCTGCCCCCCGGACAGCGACTGGGACGGCGAGTGGCGTTTCTCGCGCAGCGCGGGGAACAGGTCGAAAACCCGCTCCACGGTCCAGTCGCCGCGCCGCCCGCCCTGCGCCGCCAGTTGCAGGTTTTCCTCGACACTGAGCGAGCGGAACAATCGCCGCCCCTCGGGCACCAACGCCAGCCCAAGGCGCAGCATGGCTTCCGGGCGCAGGTGACCGATGGGCTGGCCGGCAAAGGTGACAGCCTCGCGCCCGCGCGGCAAAAGGCCCAGGATCGCCTTGAACAGGGTCGATTTCCCTGCGCCGTTGGCACCGACAAGACCCAGAAGGCTGCCCTCGGCCAGCGCAAGGTCGATCCCGAACAACGCCTGAAAATCGCCGTAGCCCGCGTTCAGGCCATGCACCGACAGGATGGGATCGCTCATGCTGCCTCCTCGGGGCCCAGATAGACGCTTGTCACATGCGGGTCGCTGAGGATCGTGTCCGGTGGGCCCTCGGCGATGACCTTGCCGAAATCCAGCACCAGGATGCGGTCGACCACCTTGAGCAGCGCATGCAGGACGTGCTCGATCCACACGATTGTCACGCCAGACCCCCGGATATCGCGGATCAGTTCGACCAGCGTGACGCATTCCGCCTCGGTCATGCCGCCCGCGATTTCATCGAGCAGCAACAGCCGCGGCCCGGTGGCCAGCGCGCGCGCCAGTTCCAGACGTTTGCGGTCGAGCAGCGTCAGCGTTCCGGCCAGCACATCGGCCTTCGGCGCAAGGCCAGTCATTTCCAGTGCCGCGCGGGCATGCGGACGGGCCGCCTTCTCGCTCAGGCCGCGGCCAAAAGCGGCGGCGATCAGCACGTTCTCGAAGGTGGTCAGACCGGAGAAAGGCTGCGGAACCTGAAAGCTGCGGGCAATTCCGGCAAGGCAGCGCTGCCGCGCGTCCATCCGGGTGATGTCCTGGCCGAACAGGGTGATCTGACCGGTTCCCGCCGGAACCGTGCCGGTGATCAGGTTGAACAGCGTGGTCTTGCCCGCGCCGTTCGGCCCGATGATGCCAAGCGCGCCGCCCTCGGGGACCGACAGGCTGACATCGCGCGTCACGGCGATCGCGCCATAGGATTTGTTCAGGCCTGTCGCGGTCAGCGCCTGCGGTGCGGAATCAGGTGTCATGCGGGCTCCTCCCCGCCTCGGATCATAGGGGATAACCTTTGCATGACAAGATAAAATATTTTGTGTTGTATGATAGCTTAAATTGTGCGACGACTCAGGCGACGGCCGGGGAGGGCCGCGAACCACGCCGAGGGAGGCATTTCCATGACCCGCTATTCCAGATCGCTTTGGACACGCCGCCGCCTGCTGGGCTCGGGCGCAGCCGCGCTGGCCGCGCCCGCCATCCTGCCGCGCCGCGCATGGGCGCAGGGCGCCGAAATCCGGGTGGGCTGGGTCAGCCCCACCACCGGGCCGGTCGCGGCCTTTGGATCGGCGGATGACTACGTCCTCGCCGCGGTCGAGCAGGCCATCGGTCCGGGGATCGAGATCAATGGCACCACCCATCCGGTTCGCATCATCCGCAAGGACACGCAGTCGAACCCGAACCGCGCGGCCGAGGTTACCTCGGACCTGATCCTGAACGACGAAGTGCACCTGATGCTTTCGTCCTCGACGGCCGATACGGTGCTGCCCGCCACCGACCAGTGCGAGTTGAACGAAGTGCCCAGCCTGTCGACCGACACACCCTGGGATGCGTTCTTCTTTGCCCGCGGCGGCAATCCGGCGGTGGGGTTTGACTGGACCTACCACTTCTTCTGGGGTGGCCAGCAGATCGTCGATTGCTATGCCTCGCTGTGGAACCAGTTGTCCACCAACCGCCGCGTCGGCGTGCTGATGTCGAACGATTCCGATGGCGTCGCCCTGTCGCACCCGGAAAACGGCTTTGCCGCCATGGTGGCGCGCGCCGGGTTCGAGGTGGTCAACGGCGGGCTGTTCCAGCCACTGGCCGACGATTACACCGCCCAGATCGCCCAGATGCGCGATGCCGGAGTCGACATCATCACCGGCGTGTTCCTGCCGCCGGATTGGACCACCTTCTGGACGCAGTCGGCGCAGCAGGGCTTTCGCCCAAAGGCCGCGACCATCGCCAAGGCATTGCTGTTCCACAATGCCGTCGAGGCGCTGGGGCCGCTGGGCCATGGCCTGTCGACCGAGGTCTGGTGGGCGCCGCAACACCCGTTCCTGTCCACGCTGACCGGCCAGACCTCGCGCCAGATTGCCGAGGGCTATGTGGCGCAGGCGGGGCGGCCCTGGGTGCAGCCGATGGGCTACAAGCATGCGCTGGCCGAGGTGGCCGTCGACGTGCTGCGCCGCTGCGAGGACCCGTTCGATCCCGGCGCCATGGTCGAGGCGATCAAGAGCACGCAGATGCAGAGTCTGGTCGGCAGCATCGCCTTTACCGGGGCACCGGTGCCCAATGTCTGCCCGACCCCGGTGGTGGGCGGCCAATGGGTGCGCCGCGCCGATGGCGGGTTCGACCTGAACGTGTCGGAAAACCAGCAGGCGCCGGAAATTCCGGTTGATGCGCCCTTCTTTGCGCTGAACTGACCTTGGCGGGGGCCATCAGCGGCCCCCCCCCTTTACCCGGACCAGCCCATGCCCACGAACCGTCAGATCCATCTGGTCTCGCGCCCCGATCCGGCTACCGGCCCCGCGCTCGCGAATTTCGCGCTGCGCGAAGGTCCGGTGCCGACGCCCGGACCGGGGCAGGTGTTGCTCAGGACCCTGTATCTTTCGCTCGATCCCTACATGCGGGCGCGGATGTATCAGGGCGCCAATTATGCCGCGGCCGCAGCCCTGGACGCGCCGATGGTGGGCTCCACGGTGTCGCGGGTCGTGCAGTCTCGCCTTCCCGGCCTTGCCGCGGGCGATGTCGTCCTCAGTGCGCATGGCTGGCAGGAATATGCCCTGTCAGACGGGGTGGGGTTGACGCGGATCGACCCTGCGCTGGCACCGCTCAGCGCGCATCTGGGTGTTCTGGGGATGCCGGGGCAGACCGGATATACCGCGCTGATGCGCCACGGGCGACCGGGGCCGGGTCAGACCCTGGTGGTGTCGGCGGCCTCGGGTGCCGTTGGGTCGGTGGTCGGCCTGACGGGACGGATGGCCGGGGCGCGGGTGGTTGGCATCGCGGGCGGTGCGACGAAATGCGCCCGGATCGCCGCCGATCCAGCCTTTGATGCCTGCGTTGACCACCGTGCTCCGCATCTTGCCGAACGGCTGGCCGCCGCCTGCCCTGACGGCATCGACATCTATTTCGACAATGTCGGTGGCCCGGTTGCCGCCGCCGTCCTGCCCCTGCTGAACCCCGAAGCGCGGTTTCTGGTTTGCGGCACGGTCTCGGTCGATCGCGACCGGCCGGGGGCCGCGCCCAGCCTGCCCTCGATGCAGGACCTGCTTTCAGCGGCCCTGGTCAAGAGACTGACGATCAAGGGATTTGTCTATACCGACCCCGATCTGGTGGCGCTCGAGACCGAGTTCCGCACCACGGTCGGCGGCTGGCTGCGCGAGGGGCGGCTGGCCCTGCGCGAACAGATCGTCGACGGTCTCGAAGCGGCGCCGCGGGCCTTTCTGGGCCTGTTCGACGGTGCCAATCTTGGCAAGCTCATCGTGCGCATGCACCCCGAATGACCCCCTGCAGGAGGACACAATGACCAGAGTCTTTGCCCCGAAAGTGTTCCAGCTTGGCTATGTCGCGCTGGAATGCCCGGATTTCGACCGCAGCGTCGATCATTACGCCGAGACCATCGGCATGCGCCAGACCGACATCGGCCATGATGGCGAGCGCTATCTGTCGATCGGCTACGAGCACCACAACATCGTGTTGCGCCGTGCCCAACAAAAGGCGCTGGCGCATCTGGGTTTTCAGGTGCAGCCGGGCATCGCTCTGGAGGACTTGCAGCGCGATCTGGGCGGGATGATGAAGTCGGACAGCCAGCCCGGTGTGCCCCAGTTGCTGGAGGTCGAGGCCGTGCCGGGCGTGGTGTTCCAGCTATACCACGATATCGCCGCCCCCGCGCCGGGGTTCAAGAAAACCGGTGTCGCGCCGCTGCGACTGGGCCATGTCGCGCTGATCTCTACCCACGCCGATGCGTTGATGGCGTTCTTCGAGGAAAAGCTTGGCTTTCACTTTACCGATTCCATCGGCGGACGGCTGGCGAATTTCTATACCTGCAATCGGGACCACCATGTGGTCAACGTGCTGAAGCTGCCGGGCGACCGGGTGCACCACATCGCCTTCGAACTGAAGGGCAACGCCAGCCATGCGATGGCTGCGGATACGCTGCGCGAAAACGGGGTGCCGATCAAATGGGGTCCCGCGCGCCACACGGCGGGGCACAATCTGGCCAGCTACCACTATGACCCCGACAACACCATGATCGAGCTTTACACCGACATGGACCAATATGTGCCGCAGCTGGGCTTTTGCGAACCGCGCCCCTGGCACGAGCATTACCCGATGCGGCCGCGTGACTGGGGCCTGGACGAGCTCTGCGCCTGGGGCACCGACTTCGCCTTCAACCTTGCACTCGGCTGAAACCGGCCCAACGATTCCCCGAAAGGAACCCTCATGCGACTGATCCGCTTTTCCCATGCCGGCGGCCCCGTCCGTGTCGGCTTGCTGATCGACGGCAAGGCCGTCGCCCTGACCGATCTGATCCCTGATGCCCCCACGGAATCCCGTGCGGTGATTGCCGCCTGGGACAGCCTGTTGCCGCGTCTGGCCGGTGCCGACGCGGCGAAAGGCGTGCCGGTTGCCGATGTGCGGCTGCACTGCCCGCTGGAGGCCAGCGAAAAGATCATGGCGATCGGTCTCAACTATGCCGACCACATCGAAGAGGCGCGCGGCGCCGGTCTGACGATCCCGACCGAGCAGGTCTGGTTCAACAAGCTGCCGACCTCGCTCAACGGCCCGTTCGAGGCGATCCAGTTGCCCAAGGTGTCGGACAAGCTGGACTACGAGGTGGAACTGGTCGCCGTGATCGGCAAGGGCGGGCGCCACATCAAGGCGGCGGAGGCGCCCCAGCATGTCTTTGGCCTGACCGTGGGCAATGATGTCAGCGTGCGCGACTGGCAAACCAAGACCCCGCAATGGGTGCTGGGCAAGTCCTTTGACACCCACGGCCCCATCGGTCCGTCGATCGTCACGCTCGACGAGGCGGGTGATCCCCATACGCTGGGCGTGCGTTGCCTGGTGAACGGCGAGCTGCGGCAGAATTCCAACACCCGGCATCTGGTGTTCAACCTCTGGGCGCAGATCGAGGAACTGTCCAAGGTGATGACGCTGAAGCCTGGCGATCTGATCTTCTCGGGCACACCCGGAGGGGTGGGGCTGGCGTTCAAGCCGCCGCGCTTTCTGAAGGTCGGCGACGTGGTGCGCTGCGAGATCGACCGGCTTGGCGCCATC
Organism: uncultured Paracoccaceae bacterium; assembly: GCA_937927885.1. Lineage (GTDB taxonomy): Bacteria > Pseudomonadota > Alphaproteobacteria > Rhodobacterales > Rhodobacteraceae > Pararhodobacter. The sequence continues at coordinate 9,852 of CALEZJ010000616.1, forward strand.
GAAAACACCGTCGTGGCCGAGGGGTAAGGTCCATGGCGGGCAAGGTCATCATCACCTGCGCCATCACCGGCAGCATCCACACGCCTTCGATGTCGCCGCATCTGCCGGTGACTCCGGATCAGATCGCCCGCGCCGCCATCGAGGCGGCCGAGGCGGGAGCGGCGGTGATTCACCTGCACGCCCGCCAGCCCGACACCGGTCGCCCGCTGCAAACGCCCGAGGCCTTTCTGGCCTTCCTGCCGCAGATCAAGGCGGGGACCGACGCGATCCTGAACCTGACCACCGGCGGCGGGCTGGGCATGACCATGGACCAGCGCCTTGCCCCGGCGCTGGCCGCCGAACCGGAACTGGCCTCGATGAACATGGGGTCGTTCAACTTCAACATCTCGGCGGCCTCGCGGGCAATCCGCGAGCCCGCGCATGACTGGGAGCGCCCCTATGTCGAAGGTTCGCGCGACCTCATCATGTCGAACACCTTTACCCAGATCGAACGCGGCATGCGTGAACTGGGCGCGCGCGGCACGCGGTTCGAGTTCGAGTGCTATGACATGGGCCATCTCTATACGCTGGCCCATTTCGCCGATCTGGGCCTGATCAAGCCGCCGTTCTTCGTGCAGTGCATCTTCGGCATCTCGGGCGCCATCGGCGCCGAGCCGGAAGCGCTGTGCGCGATGAAGGCCACCGCCGACCGGCTGTTCGGGCGCGATTACCTGTTTTCGGTGTTGGCGGCCGGGCGCCACCAGTTTCCCCTGGTGACGATGGGGGCAATCATGGGCGGCAATGTGCGCGTCGGGCTGGAGGACAATCTCTATCTGGCCAAGGGCGAGCTGGCACCGTCGAATGCCGCGCAAGTCACCAAGATCCGCCGCATCCTGAGCGAGTTGGGCATGCAGGTCGCCACTCCCGACGAGGCGCGGGCAATCCTGCACACCAAGGGAGCAGCGCATGTCAATTTCTGACGGCCTGACCCTGTTCCACGCGCCCGGCTCCTGTTCGGTGGGTATCCGCGTGTTGCTCGAGGAAATCGGCGTGTCCTACACGCTGCACACCCTCGACCTGCGCGCAGGCGCTCAGCGCGACCCGGCCTATCTGGCGCTGAACCCGAAGGGCAAGGTTCCGGCGCTCGGGCGCGAGGACGGATCTGTCCTGACCGAGTTCCCGGCCATCGCGCTCTGGCTGGCGCGCCGCTTTCCGGATGCTGGCCTCTGGCCCGCCGACCCTGAAGGCGAGGTGCGGACGCTGGAATTGCTCGATTTTCTGGTTTCCTCCGTGCATATGCGCGGGTTCACCCTGGCGCTGGTGCCGATGAAATTCGTTCCTGACGTGGCTGCGCAACGGGCCCTGGCCGACCACGGCCGCAAGGTGGCTGCCGATGGGCTGGCGCAGGTGGCCGCGCGTCTGGGCAAGGACCCCTTCCTGCACGGCGCGCGTCCCGGTGTTGCCGATGCCGCGCTGGTCTACATGTTGCCCTGGGCCGCGCGTGTCGGCATCGACCTGCCCGCCCCGCTGACCGACTACCATGCCCGGATGCTGGCCCGCCCCGCGGTGCGCCGCGCGCTTGATCTTCCTGCTTCCTGAAAGGATTGCCCCCATGACCCAGACGGATTTCGATGTCATCCAGATCGGCTACGGCCCGGTCAGCAAGGTTTCGGCGTTGCTTCTGGACCGCCTGGGCTGGCGCGTCGGCGTGTTCGAGCGCTTTGGCGAGTTCTATTCGCTGCCCCGCGCGGTCTGCATCGACCACGAGGTGAATCGGGTCCTGCATGCGGCGGGCCTTGGCGAGATCGCCCGCGACGTGACCTCGCCCGCGCCGATCTATCGGTGGTTCAACGCCGAATGGACCGAACTCCTGGCGATTGACTGGACGGGCGAGTCCGTGTCGGGCGGACCGGGCACCCTGTTCGTGCACCAGCCCTCGCTGGAATCGAAGCTGCACGACGAGGTGCGTCGCCGCGCCAATGTCGCGCTGCATTTCGAAACGGAATGCACGGGCTTTGCCGACAGGGGCGACCATGTCGAGGTGACGGTGCGCGACACCGCCACGGGCGCCACCCGGACGGTGACCGCGCGCTATCTGCTGGGCATCGACGGCGCCAACAGCTTTGTGCGCGAGAAGCTGGGGATCTCCCGCACCGACCTCGGGTTCGAGGCCGACTGGCTGGTCGTCGACTTCCTGCTGAAGGACGGGCTGACGGCGCGCGATCTGGGGCTGGTGGAATGCGGCCAGTGGTGCAACCCCCTGCGCCCCACGACCATCGTTCCGGGCGGCATCGACCTGAATGGCCGTGTGCTGCGCCGCTGGGAATTCATGCGCCTCCCGACCGAGACCAGGGAGGAAATGGTTCAGCCCGCCAAGGTTCGCGAACTTCTCGGCGACTGGATCAAGCCCGAGCAGGGCGACCTGATCCGCCACGCGCTGTACACC
>CALEZJ010000617.1 GCA_937927885.1 uncultured Paracoccaceae bacterium
CACGGCGGCGGACATGTCGGGGGCGACATAGACGCCTGGCGAGACCTCGAGCATGACAGAGGTCAGGAAGCCTCGGTAGCGCATTTCGACATCGCGGGTGACGATCATGGTCAGGGCCATCAGCTGCGGCCCTCGATCAGCGCCTTGATGCGTTCGATCATGTCGGGAATGATGCTTTGACGGGCGATGGCCGTGCCGGTCAAGCGACGGGTGACGCGTTCGATGGTTTCGGATGGGCGCTCGGACGCGAGTTTCGCCGCCTTGAAGGCGCAAGGAATTGTCACGGTGTCGCGGTAGAGGTCGGCCACATCCAGTACGAAGCTTTGCCCGGGGTCCTCGTGGATGAAGCCCAGTTGCGGGATCGTCGCGGTGGCGCAGACGGCGATGGCTGCCGCTGCCTCGACGGCGCTCGCGGCATGGTTCAGCGCCTGGTTGGGCAGATCGGCCGACATGGGATCGGCCCGGTCATAGCGGCGCCCCTGCCAGCGTATGCCGATGCGTTGCGCGTGCAGGGCATAGGTTTCCTTCATCCGGGCACCTTCGATGCCGCGCAGCACGTTCAGATCGGCATGGGGCAGAACCTCGCCCAGACGAAGGGCATACATGCGGCGCGCCGTCATGATTCGCAGGTCGTCGTCGGCCCAGATGCGCGCCTGAAGGCGGGCAAGGCCGGAACGGTCGGGGATCATCGGCGGCGCGGTGTAGAGGCGCACACCATCCTCGCCCACGGCGGCAAGCGCGGTGCGGGCATGAGCCAGCAGGCGCAGCGCATCGTGGCTGACCGTGGAGCCCGGGCCGAGCAGGATGATCGACACGCCTTGCAGGGGGATCGCGTAATCACCCGAGTCCAGCGCGTCAGCCGGGGAAGTCTCGCCTTGCAGGAAAGCCAGCGTGCCGTCGCGGGCCGTCAGCGCACCGCGCGCCAGGTAAAGGCACCCGGCCCGGTCGGCATAGGGCACCTTTGCGCTGTCGAGCCCCAGCCGTCCCTTGAGCATCAACGCCCCCGTTGCGGCGGGCGCAGCAGCAGCATCCCGTATCCATAGCTGCGATGACGACCGACACCCCGGCCCAGCAGGTCGGCAAAAGCGGCGGGGTCGGTGACGGTCAGGGTGCCGTGGACCACGGCATCCGGCCCCTCGATCCGGCGGCCGTTGCGTGTCACGCGGGTGCGCTGGAAGCTGGCAAGATGCGAGGCGGCAAGGTCAAGCTCGGCGGCAGGCGCAAGCCGGGCTGCGAGCCAGGCGAGATAGGCATCCTCACGCGTCGTGGGCTGGCCGCGCAGGACGGCGGCCAGAAAGGCGTCGACCTCGGCCCCTTTGCGAAAGGACACCGGCGTGCCGCTGTCATCCGCCCCGGTCAGAGCAGAGGCCAGGCGCACCACCGGGCGCAGGCGCAGGTCAAAGCCAAGCCGCTGGCCTGCCGCCCACGCCGTGGCGGGCCGCGGCAGGCTGCGCAGCCTGTCCAAGTCCACGACATCGGCATGGGCCGGGGTAAGGCTGACCTTTGCCTGCTTGAGCAGGGAGTCGGAATCGACCGCAGCATAGGCGTAAAGCGTTCCCGACTTCGCCCGCGGTGCGACCATCAGGCGAAAGGGCTGCAGGGCGGCGGGTCCAAAGGTTTCACCGAGAAGGTGATGCAAGGCGGTGCCTTCGTCGGTCCCCAGCCCCCTTCCACCTGCCCAGAGGTTCAGCGCTCGCAACGATATCGGCAGTTCCACCAGATGCAGGGTCATGGCAGCACCCCTTCGCACACAAGGCGACTGCCGCCGTGCAGCCCGCTGACCCAGTTGCGCAGGTCGGGCAGGTCATGGCCCGGTTCGCCATCGGTCATCGGCCACATGGCCCGCCCCGGCAGAGCCAGCGCGGCGAGAGCGGCGCGTGCGTCGGCACCTTCAACCCATCCGGCGAACATCGGGGCCGAAGGCAGGCATGGTTTGCGGCCAATAAACAATGGCCGCGCCGGGCGGTCCAGCGCGGCGGCAAGGGCGTCGAGGTCCGGACCCTCGCCGGGGGCAAGCCGCAGCACCACGCGGCAATCGTGGTCGGCCAGATACGCGCGGCGGCGGCGGTGTGGGCTGTCATAGGTGGCCCCCGCCCGCTCGTCCGGGCGGCCCCAAGTCGTCCAGCCGCGGTCGTTCGCCGCGAGTTTGGCATTCTGGCTGTCGGTCAGCAGTCGCCCTTCGCGGGCGATCAGCGCACCAAACTCCAACCGGTCCTGCAAGGCCTGATGCGCGGCACCGTCCTGACGCCGCCAGCCAAGTGCGTTGGCAAGGAGCCCGATCAGCGCCGAGGCCGAGGGGAAATCGCGCGTCGGGCCGACCTGATCAATCGCCACACCGCCAAAGGCCATCAACGGTGCCGTCAGCCGCAGGTGAAGCCAGCGCTGGGTCATGCCGCAGACCCAGAAAGCTGCGAGGGCAGGCTGCGGGCAAAGGCGGCAAGGTCTGCCATCGTTCCGCGTTCGGCACCGGGAACATCGGCATTGGCCAAAGACAGCACGCGCCGTGCCTCGCCGGTCGCATAGGCCGCATCCAGCGCCGCCAGATGATCGGCCAGCTTGCCCACTGCCACAGCGGTATTGGCCGCGCAGGGCGTGCGGAACGCCTCGGCCAGCGACCGCGGCTGGCGGTCGCCCGCCTCGACCAGCAGGAAGGAGGCACGCGAATAGGGCGCGGTCGACCCCAGCTTTGCCCCCGGCGACACCTCGGCGATCAGATACAGAAGGTTGTGCAACACGTCGCCCGCCAGCCTTTCATCGCCACCCAGATTGCGCAGCAGGCCGGGCAGATCCACCACGACATAGCCGTAGAACAGGCCCGAGGTCAGTTCGGTTTCCTGGATGGTGTCGGCGCCGGTATCCTCGTCGCGGGCAAGGTCGTCGGCGGCGATGAAGTAATCGCTCTCGGCCTCTTCGGCGTGCACGGTGAAGGCGTGGGCGACATGCACGGGCGCCTCGATGTTGGCCTTGGGGTCAGATGTCACCATGCGACCGAACAATGCACCGGTCAGACCGCCGGGCAGCGCCGCGCCATCGCTCATCGCCTTCAGGTTGGCCTTGCCTGCCCTGGTCCAGGCCTCTGCCGCGGCCTTTGCAGCCTTTGGATCGCCCGCCGCTTCGGCCACCAACTGGCGCGCGGTTTCGATCAGGAAATCCACCTCGACCTGACCCAGCAGCAGGGTCTGGCGCGATTTCTTGTCCACCCCCTTGTCGCCGTAGACGGCCTTTAGCAGCACCTCCCGGATGGCCTTGATCACATCGGGGTCCACGCCTGCCGACCAGTCGCCGAACACCTTGCGATCGATCACCTCGCGTGAGCGGAACGCCGCATCGGCGCCGTCGATCCTGTGCAGCCCGTGCGGATCATCCGCGAGCCGCCAGTGCCGCTTCAGGCACTGCGACGACACCCGCGTGCGCAGGGACTCCCCAAAGGGCAGCCGCTTGGCCAGGCCGGAATCGTCGCGGTTCAGCAGGGCGGCGGTATAGGGTGCCAGGAAATGGATTTGCAGGAATCGCGGATCAGGCATCTTGAGCTTCCTTGGTCAGAGATTGGTCAATACGTTTGTAATAGGCCGCCGCCAGTCGGTTATCGGACCAGCCAAACACGGCATGCGCGAGGGTTTCGACATCCAGGGTTGCGCCACGGCGGGACAGCATGCGGATCATGCGCTCCAGGGCGTCGCCCCTTGCAACGCAACGCGCCGCCAGAAACCGTGCCAGCCGCGTCTCGGACAGAAAGGGTTTGGCATCCGGCACGTTCAAGGCCCGGGTGCGCTCGCCGCCGTCTGCCAGCACGGCACCCAGATGCCTTTGAGCCTCGTGAATGGTCTGGTCGCGGCTGGCCGGGGTCATGTGCGCGACCAGACGGGTGAACAGCAACCAGTCGGTTTCCTGCGCGGGGGTGATGCCCAACCTTGCCACCTGCCGCCAGAACAGGGCGCAGCCCGCAGGCCCCATCCGCCGCGCCTCGGCCTTGTCGCCGGGGTCGGCGGCGGCCAGCGCGGCGGCAATGGCCAGCGCCCGGTGCGCCGTTTCGCTTTCAGGCTTCGACATGAGTGTTCTCCGCTCCAATATCTTTCATCGCCTTGGCAAGCTCGAACTCCAGCGCCTGCCGCCCTCGCACCTCGGCTCGTGGCCGCATCAGCGACGCGCAAGGGATTGCAGGCAAGGCGCGGGCAAACTCCTCCCGTGCGAAGCGCGCCAGCCGTTCAAGGAACGCCTTGCGGACAGGGTTCAGGTCATCCTGCGAGGTTCCCGCCATCCGCGCCCAAAGCTCGGGGAAGAACATCTGGTCCGCGTAGCGGCGAAGGGCCTCGCGCGCGGGCTGGCTGCGGGCGTAATGCGGCTTGGCCACCTTGTCGCGCAGACCGCCCGCCGCGACGATGGCCAGCCCGTTTCGCAACGCGAGATCAACCGCCGCGATGTCCGCCAGAATGCCGGGCACAACGGCCTTGGGGCTTTCGCCGAACACATCGCGCACCATCCCCATCGGGACCGTCACGATACGCGATTTGAACCCGTCGGTCTTGGAATTGCCGCGCGCAAGGGCCTCGGCCACCAGCAGCATCGCACCTCGGGCCTCGCGCGCCTGACGCTGGGCCAACGGTGGCACTTCCCATTCGGGTTCCCTCGTGAACAACAATCGGACCAGCAGGTCATGCGTCCAGTCCTGATCCCCCAGGGTCAGGCTTTTCGATTCGGTCTTGTGCACCGGTGCCCAAGGGTCGCCCAGACTGCCTTTGGCGTCTTTCCCGGCAATCCGCGCCGCCTTCGAGGTGCTGCGCGCCGCCGTGATGCGGTCCTCTGCGGCGATCAGCCGGATGCGACGGCAAACCTCGATGAACAGCGGGTCCAGCGCCGACAGGTCCAGCGACTGGCCCTCGGGCCATGGGAGCTGCCAGATCAGCGCCTTGCCCGTGATCCCCGCCCGGCTTTCCAGCAGGCAGGCGACATCGCGCGACCACCAGGCCGAGGGATCGACCTGCGCGGCGGCCGTCCCGCGCGCCGGGGCGAGCCCCAGCAGCACGCGCGAGGACGAGCCCCCGTTCATCCGGGCCACGCCATAGTTCCCGGCCCCGCCGAAACCCTCCATCGTCTGCAGGCTGACCAGCGCAAAGATCCAGTCCTGCGGCGCGGCCTGCCGGGCGATCTCGCGTTTCAGGTCATGGTTGCGCGAGGTGATCAGCATGTCGAGCGCATCCGGCGTGGCCACAGCGGACCATTTCAGCCCGCCCGGGTCTGGCGGTTGCAGAAAGGCCGGGCGCGTCCGGTCTGCACCGATCAGATGCCAGGGTTCGTCATCGGGAAACCCGGGGGTCAGCGCACGCAGGGCGGCGCGCCAGGTTTCCTCGTCCTGTGGCAGGTCGCGTTGCCCGACAGCGTCCAGCGCCAGCACCGAAAGCTGCACCAGAAACATGTGCCAGGCAGGGCGCTGATGCGGGCGCAGCGCGGGAAACGCCTGAACGGCGCCCTGTGCCATGGCGGCCAGCAAACCCGGCAGGCTGTGCCAGCCCGCATCGGTCTGGATCAGTCTCTCGCGCAGCAGGTCAAGCGTCATCGCCCCCTCCAAATTGCAGTCCAATCGGACCATAGCGCATTGCCACGTCAGAAACTGTCACCCTCATAGGGGACCCCTGATCAACCTGGACCGCGTCGTTGCCCGTCAGGCCCCGCGACCAGTGCACGGGCAGCGCGATGCGGTGGATCGGTGCGCCAAAGGCCCCGATCGTGCCTTCGGGCAGGGTCAGGATCACGCCTTCCTCGCCCAACCTCGTGCGAATCTTTTCATCATCGGGAAAGCCCTGGACCCTGTTATCGTGGTTCAGAAAGGGTTGTGTTCGGTCGAGTGTCACCAGCCCCGCCATATTCACCTCGGCATAGCTCTTGCCGATCACGCGCTGGCGATAGGCGGTCCAGCCATGGGCCTCGGCCAGGGGTTCCAGCGCCTGCGGATGGGTCGCGGCCTCGACCAGGGCGCGGTTCATCGCCGGGATGTGCCAGCGGGGATGCGCCGCGATCTGATCCAGCGTCGCTTGCAATCCCGGCACATCGACATAGACGCCCGACAGGCTGGGCCCTCCGGGATAGGCGCCCAGACCGTTCTCGGCCCCCCGGGTCAGAGGGTCGAGCCCCCCTTCGGGGCAAAGCACAAGAACCCGCGCCTCGGCGAACCCCCCGGGTCTTGGCCGCCGGTGCCGGTGCAGCCGCCCGATGCGCTGCAAGAGCACGTCCATCGGACACAGGTCGGTAATCAGCAGGTCGGCGCACAGGTCCAGCGATTGTTCCAGCGTCTGGGTCCCGATGACGATCCGCCCCCCCATCGGGCTGTCCTTGCCGATGGCCTGTTCGACGGCCTGGTCCAGAAGCGCGCGATCCTCGGCGGCAAAGCGGCTGTGGTGCAGGGTCGGTATGCCGTGCACGGACAGCAGTCTATCAGCCCCAAGGTCCGAACAGGCGTTGAAGGTCTCCTGCGCCCGGGACACCGTGTTGCGGATCACGAGCACCCGTGCGCCCGCCTCCGAGGCCTGCACGGCCAGTTGCGCCGCCTCTGCGCCCGACCATCCCTTGACCACCTGCATCTGCACCGTCTTTGACGCGGCCGGATCGGCCGAAATCGTGTGCAGGCCTTTCGAGGTCCAGACCGCCGGATAGGGCAGGGCCGCATCCCGCGCCAGATCGCCGGGGGGTTCGCCCCGCCACCGGCGTCGGGCAACTGCGCCCAGCGTCGCGGACATCAGCAGCGCATGACCGCCCAGGTCCAGATGCGCCTGCACCATCGCGCGTTGCGTTTCGGTCATGTAGGGATCCGAGGCATGGACCTCGTCCACCACCAAGAGGGCGCGCGAGAGGCTCGACCCGCGCAGATGGGCGAATTTCACCTGCAACCCGCCAAGCGCCACCTGATCGACCGTGCCGACCGCCACGCGCGCTGCCAGATACCGCGCGGAATGTTCCGCAGCCCAGCGTTGCGGCGCCGGGCCATCGTCCCAAAGCACCTCGAACCCGGCAAGCATCTGCGCCTTTGCCTCACCCGCCACGGCTTGCCCGGGGATCGCGAGAACCGCCTCCGGCGGCGCGCCAAACATCCGCTGCAAGGCTTGATTGACCCGCCTGTGCAACTGACGTGCCGCAGCCCGCGTCGGGACGGCGAAATACAGCGCATCGACCTGCCCGGCCTCCAGAAGGCTTGCAAATCGCCAGAGCGCGGCCTCGGTCTTTCCCGCGCCGGTTTCGGCCTCCAGCAGGATCAGGCGTTCCTCAACAGCCAAAGCCCCGACTGCCTTTTGTGCCGGGCGTGGCGCTGGCAGGTCCGAAATCAGCGTCCAGCCCGCAGGCCCCTTCAGCGGCGGGCTGGACGACAGGCCGATCTCGGCCACTCGGTCACGAGCCCGGGCCAAAGACGTCTGCCAGTAATCGGGCCGGAACTCGGGTTCAAAGTCAAAGGCCCGCCGGTCCGAGGCCACCCAGTCGGCCAGTGTCAGAAGCCCGCAGAAGAAATGCGCCAGCCGTGGATTTGGGGCCGGGACAGTTGCCCGCGTAATGGCGGGAAACCAATCCAGCAGGCAACGCCCCAGCACGTCCTCCTCGTCGCGCCAATCGTAAAAGGAAAGCACCGGAAAGGCTGCCGACGGACTGGCGTTTTCGGGTGCAGGCACCGGGCGCCCGTGATGCGCCATCAAGACCGCGAACCATTCCCGCATCCCTTGGCATTTGCCCAAATGACGGATCGCCCCCGCCAGCGCATCCGGGCGTGGCATCGTCATCCAAAGCCACCCGGCGTCCAGATGACCAATCGGGCGGAGTCCATTGGCGTCCGGCCATGCCCTGGCCTGAAAACCGGGGGCGAGTTTTCCAATGTCATGCAAGAACGCAAGCGCCCCAAGGCATTCGATTTCCTCGGCCTGCAATTCTCGGCCCGCCGCGGCCTCCAACCGTTTCCGCCATAGGGCCTGTTGGGAAATCGTCAGGAAAACGGCGGCAACATCGGCGGAGTGATGGACAAAATGGTGGGTAAGCCCACTGGGTTTATCGGCTTTGCCCCAGGCCTGACGTTTCATTCAACCATCGCGATATTGGCCAATTGATTATTCCCAGAATGACCCGTCCCCCGTGTCGTGTCGAGCATTTCATCAACCTGCACGAAACCAGGTCCGCCAGCCAAACAACAGACGTCTCGCCGCCATTTCCTGCGCCATCGCAAGGAAAAGGGCCTCGCTTGCCTCATGGTCCCTTCAGGGTTGCGCTTGACCGGGGCGGGGCGGGGTTCCACACTCGGCCCGGGTGCCCGGTGGGGCTGCGGTGTGATGGCTCGGTCGGGGGTGCGGGAATGCGGGGGATTGCGTGCGAGGCGGCGGCGGGCATGGACGCGCTGCGTCAGGCGCTGGCCGATGCGCAGCCGGGGGACGAGGTCGTGCTGGGCGCCGGGGGTTTCGTGCTGGACGCCGCGCTGCACCTGCCCGAGGGCATCACCCTGCGCGGCGCGGGGCGGCAGGCGACGCGGTTCCTGCACGGGTTCGACGGCAGCGCAGCTTCGCCGCACTCCCCGGGTCTGAAGCGGCGCGCGTCAACGAAATGCTGACAGACTGGCACGCCCGGGGTCGCCCGCTGATGGCCTTGCTGACGAGTCGCGACTCGTCAGCGAAGCTGAAAAGCATTGCCGCCGAGCATCAGGCCATGCTGCGCGCCTTCTGGCACATGCTGCTGTCCTTGATGGCAGAACTGGCCCAGGATGACGACGAGCGGCTGACCCTCGCACGGTGCCTGCGGCAGCACATCGAGGCGCTTGAGGGCCTTTTGCCCGGCTCACGCCCCGTCGGGCCTGCCCCGGGACCGGGCGCAACCTTCGCCCATCTCTTGGAATGGGTCCGCACCCTGGCCGTGCCGTCGTCGGCCGACCCCTTGCTCGTCACCCTGCGCACCCTCGACACCTTTATCCACGGCAATGTCGCCTCATGCTTTGGCAGTGCTTCGGCAAAGGCGATGCTGGAATTTGGGTAAAGGTCGAAACAGGGACCTGTCGAGTTCGATGACGGGCTCTCGGATTGATCCAAACTACCCGTCGATTTCGGTTCTTCTTGGTGGCGCAGGAGGGCTCAGTGCCTCACCAAAAGGTCCGAAGGCCATTCAGCTCGCCTCGCGCCGTCGCAATCAATCGCTTTCCCTTAGGCGGGTTTTTTGGCGGATCGCGCTGCGATTCAGAAGAAAATCGCAGCAAAATCAACAGCATAAAAGGAAATCTGGAGGCGGGTACCGGAATCGAACCGGTCTACACGGATTTGCAATCCGCTGCGTAACCTCTCCGCCAACCCGCCGCCCGAGAGTGGGATTGCTTTAACGGCTTGGACCGGGTCGCGCAAGGGGGTGCGCGGGCCGGGGCGGGGTTCAGGCGCCGATCACCCGGCCAAGAAGGCGCAACCAGTTGCCGCCGCACAGCTTTTCGATCAGCGGCCTGCCATAGCCCCGGGCCTCCATCGCGCGGACCAGCGCGGGCAGGTCGCCGCAGCCGGCCAGCCCCTCGGGCAGGGGCGCGCCGTCGAAATCCGATCCCAGCCCCACATGATCCTCGCCCGCGCCCTCGATCAGCGCATCCAGTTGGCGCAGGCAATCGTCCAGCGTGGCGCGGCCCGAGGCCCAGCCTTCGGCCGACAGGAAGACCGTCGCATAGTTCAGCCCCACCATCCCGCGGGTCTCGCCGATGGCGCGCAACTGCGCGCGTGTCAGGTTGCGGGTGGTCTGGCACAGGTCCCAGGCGTTGGAATGGGTGGCGACCAGCGGCAGTCCCATAGCGCCGATCTCCGAGAATCCCTTCATCGTCAGATGGCTGGTGTCGACGACCATTCCCAGCTCGGCGCAACGGGCCACCAGGCGGCGCCCGGCCTCGGTCAGGCCCGGGCCGGTGTCGCCGTCGCGGCCATAGCCAAAGGGCACGCCGTCGCCCCAGATCGCCGGGCGCGACCAGACCGGCCCCAGCGATCGCAGGCCCAGGGCGTAAAGCGTGTCCAGCACCAGCAACTCCGGGTCGATGCATTCGGCCCCTTCGAGGTGCAAGAGCGCGGCAATCCCGCCCGCCGCCATCACCGATTCGATCTGCCCGGCGCCCGTGCACAGCGTCAGCGCCCCGGCCTGGTGCAGGCGCCGAATGATGCCGACCTCGGCCATCACCGATTGCAGGGCAGGGCCCTGATCCATCGCGGCAGCCAGCGGCATCGAACCGCCGCGAAATCCGCTGAAATCAAAGCGTTTGCGGGTTTGCGGCGAAAAGAGCGCAAAGAACCCGCCGCCAAAGCCGCCGCGCCGTGCTGCGGGCGTGTTGACGTGCCCCTCGTCGCGCGCAAAGGCGGCGACCGGGTCGCCCCCCTGGCACCAAAGGCGGGCGAGCGCATCGTTGTGGCCGTCGAAAATCCGCATCACGCTGCCTTTCACGGGGCCTTTTCGCCTGTGGGCGGGGGGTCAAGAAGGATCTCGCGCGAATGCGAGGCGAATTCGCGCGACCAGATCAGCCAGCTGACCGCCAGCGCGGCGGCGATCAGCACCAGCGGCCCCAGCATCCAGGTCAGCGCGGCCAGCGCGAAATAGGTCGCGCGCAGGCCCCGGTTGAAATTGTAGGCGGCGCGGATGTTGATTTCCGCCGACTGGCGGGCGCGGGGCTGCGCCAGAGGGTCGGCAGGATCGTTGGGCACCGCCGACATCATGATGGCGGAATAGCCAAAAAGGCGGTTTGCCCACAGGAATTTCAGAAAGGCATGCGTCAGGAACAGCGCGGCCAGCAACAGCCGCACCTCGATCAGCGCCGGATTGGCGGCCAGCGCCAGGTCCTCGGCCACCCCCGCCAGCCGATCGGTGTTGCCGATCAGCGCCAACAGTGCCCCCAGCGCGATCATCGTCGCCGAAGCCAGAAAGCTGGTGCTCTGGCGCAGGTTGGCCATGATCGAGGCGTCATACATGCG
>CALEZJ010000618.1 GCA_937927885.1 uncultured Paracoccaceae bacterium
CCTGGGCTCGTCCGCCGCGCAATCGGTGATCCTGATGGCCATCGTCATCGTCCTGACCGTCATCCAGTTCCGCTGGATCGAACGGCGGGTGAATTACTAAAGGGGCGCGCCATGGTAGAAAACGACCGCTGGGGCAATCTCCTTGCCCATCTCATCCTGATCCTCGGCGTGGCGCTGGTGGTGTTCCCGGTCTATGTGGCCATCATCGCCTCGACCCATGCGCCGGGCACCTTCCTGCAAGGGGTGATGCCGCTCCTGCCCGGCTCGCACGCCGTCGAGAATTACCGCACCGTCCTGTTCGAGGGGCGCTCGAACGCGGGCGCGCCGCCCATCGGGCTGATGCTGTGGAACAGCCTTGTCATGGCGCTGATGATCGCCGTGGGCAAGATCGCCATCTCGCTGCTCTCGGCCTTCGCCATCGTCTATTTCCGCTTTCCCTTCCGCATCTTCTTCTTCTGGGTGATCTTCCTGACCCTGATGCTGCCGGTCGAGGTGCGCATCTCGCCCACCTATCAGGTGGTCGCCAATCTGGGGATGCTCAACAGCTACCTGGGCCTGACCGTCCCGCTGATCGCCTCGGCCACCGCGACCTTCCTGTTCCGGCAGTTCTTCATGACCATCCCCGAGGAAATGCTGGAGGCCGCGCGCGTCGATGGGGCGGGGCCGTGGAAATTCTTCAAGGACATCCTCCTGCCCCTCAGCATCACCAATATCGCGGCAATGTTCGTCATCATGTTCATCTATGGCTGGAACCAGTATCTCTGGCCGCTCCTGGTGACCACGAATGACCGCTATTACACCGTCGTCATGGGCATCCAGCGCATGGTGACCGGGGCCGATTCCGAGCCCCTCTGGCATCTGGTGATGGCCACCGTCGTGCTGGCCGCGCTGCCGCCGGTGCTGGTCATCCTGTTCATGCAACGGCTCTTCGTGAAGGGCCTGACCGAGACGGAGAAATAACATGGCCCGCATCGTCATGGACGACCTGCACAAGGTCTATTCGGGCAATGTGCAGGCGGTGACCGGCATCAGCCTCGACATTGCCGACGGCGAGATGATCGTGCTCGTCGGCCCCTCGGGCTGCGGCAAGTCCACGCTTTTGCGCATGGTCGCCGGGCTGGAAACCATCACCTCGGGCACGCTGACCATCGGCGACAGGGTGGTGAACGCGCTGGAACCGGCCGAACGCGACATCGCCATGGTGTTCCAGAACTACGCGCTTTATCCGCACATGTCGGTCTATGACAACCTCGCCTACGGGCTGCGCAATCGCGGCGTCGCCAGGGCCGAGATCGACCGCCGCGTGCAGGAAGCCGCCGAGATGCTGCAAATCGGCGACTACCTGAAACGAAAGCCCCGCCAGTTGTCGGGTGGCCAGCGCCAGCGGGTGGCGATGGGCCGGGCGCTGGTGCGCGAACCTTCGGCCTTCCTGTTCGACGAACCCCTCTCGAACCTCGACGCCAAGCTGCGCGTGCAGATGCGGGTGGAAATCCGCCAGTTGCAGAAACGGCTGGGCACGACCTCGCTCTATGTCACGCATGACCAGCTCGAGGCGCTGACGCTGGCCGACCGGCTGGTGGTGCTGAACGCGGGCCGCATCGAGCAGGTCGGCACGCCGATGGACCTCTATCGCCGCCCCGAAACCGTGTTCGTCGCGGGCTTCATCGGCTCGCCCGCGATGAACATGATCGACACCGGCTGGCTGGCGGGGCAGGGGGCGATGCCGGACGGCCTGCCTGCCGGAACCGACCTGATCGGCGTGCGCCCCGACGACCTGACGCTGACCCCGCAGGCGGGCGGCCTTGCCCTGAGCGGGCAGGTCGTGCTTCTGGAGCCGGCGGGCGCCGAAAGCCATGTCTATGCGACGCTGTCGAACGGCCAGACCGTGACCCTGCGCACCCCCGGCTTGCCGGATGTGGCCGAAGGCGCCGCCATCACCCTCCATGCCCCGCGCGAGGCGCTGCACCCGTTCAACGCCGCCAGCGGCAAACGGACGGGTTGACCGCCGACGCCGCGCACGGCATCCCTCGGGGCAAACCCCGGGGGAACGCCATGTCCAGTGCCAAGATCGCCATCGTCACCGTGTCCGACCGCGCCAGCAAGGGCGAGTATCAGGACAAGGGCGGCCCCGGCGCCGAAGACTGGCTGCGCGCCACGATCACCTCGCCCATGGACATCACCCGCCGCATCATCCCGGACGGCGCGGACAGCGTGGCGGCGGCGCTGGTCGATCTGATCGACCGCTGGGGCGCCGATCTGGTGCTGGTCACCGGCGGCACCGGCCCCGCCCCGCGCGACCGCACACCCGAAGGCGTGGCCGCGGTGATCGATTTCGACCTGCCCGGCTTTGGCGAAGAAATGCGCCGCGCCTCGCTGGCCGAAGTGCCGACCGCCATCCTGTCGCGTCAGGGTGCCGGCGTGCGCGGCAAGGCGCTGATCATCACCCTGCCCGGCAAACCCTCGGCCATCGCCACCTGCCTGAACGCGGTCTTTGCCGCGGTGCCCTATGCGCTCGACCTGACCGGCGCGGCGCGGATCGAAACCGACCCGGCCCGGATCGCCGCCTTTCGTCCCAAGGGGGGATAAGGGAAAAGGGGGGCGCTCGCGCCCCCCTCGGCCTTCGGCCTCACCCCCCTGAGGATATTTGAGGACAGATGAAAGGGGCGGCGGCTTGCCCTTCATTCTGCTGCAAATACGCACCTTGGGCGCGACAGTGCCGCCGGGGTCACTGCGTCAGATGGCGCAGCCCCTGGGTCACATCGGTGCGCAGCGCCAGCCGCAGCCCCGGTTCGTCCCCGGCCTTCAGCGCGGCGATGATCATGCGGTGGTGCGGCGGCGGGGTGTTGCGGCGCAGCCGGCCATAAAGCGCGCGCATCGTCGGCCCCAGTTGCAGCCAGAGGGTTTCCACCAGCGCCAGCATCGCCGGGGATTGCGCGCGCAGGTAAAGCGTGCGGTGGAATTCCAGATTGGTGCGCACATAGGTGATGGCATCCTGACGCATCACCGCATCGGTGTTGTTGGCGTTGATCGCCTCCATCCGCTCGATCAGGGCCGAATGCGCGCGCGGCAGGGCGCGGCTGCCCAGTTCGGGCTCCAGCAGGGCGCGGATCGACGCCAGTTCCTCGATCCGTTCGTTGCCCAGTTCCGGCGTGCTGACCCGGCCCGAGGCCGACATGGTCAGCGCGCCCTCGGCCACCAGCCGCTGCACCGCCTCGCGCGCCGGGGTCATGCTGACGTCAAAAGCGCGGGCGATGCCGCGCAGGGTCAGCGCCTGACCGGGGGCCAGTTCGCCATGCATGACCTGACTGCGCAGCGTGCGATAGACGCGATCATGCGCGGACGGGGTCTGCGGGTCGGTCGTGGCGCGGTTCATCATGGCGCAGCGTGACCATGGCAGGGCGGCTCAGTCAAGCCGGGTCGAATCGATAGCGGTGCAGCGCCGCGCCCTCGGTCTTCAGCCAGCGCCGCGCCTCGGCATGGGCGGGAAACAGCGCCGCCACCTCGGCCCAGAAGGCGGGCGAATGGTTCATCTGCACCAGATGCGCCACCTCATGCGCCGCGACATAGTCGAGCACCGGCGGCGGCGCCAGGATCAGCCGCCAGTTGAACATCAGGTCCCCGCGCGCCGTGCAGGACCCCCAGCGCGAGCGCGTGTCGCGCAGGGTCAGCGTGCCGGGTTTGCGCCCCAGGGTCTCGGCGTGCCGCGCGACCCGTTGCGCCAGCCGCTGGCGCGCCAGCAACCTCAGCCAGGCGAGGGTCCCCGCCGTGGGCCGCGCGGCGGGGACCAGCAGGCGGTCCTCCTCGATGCGCGGGCTGCGCAGGGCGGCGGGGGTCAGCAGCAGACGCCTGCCTTCGACCGGCAGCCAGGTTCCGGGGCCGACCGGCTCGACGCTGGCCACATGGCCCAGCACCTGATCCAGCCAGGCCCGCCGTTCCGACACGAAGGCCAGCGCGCTGCGCAAGGCCATGCGCGGCGGCAGGGTCAGCGTCACCCGTCCATCCAGCCGCGACACGCTCAGCGACAGGCGCCGGGCGCGCGCCGAGCGGCGAATTCGCAGCCGCACCGGAGGATCGCCGGCAAGATCGATCTGGTCGGGGTCGGCGGGCATCGGCAGGACCTGTCACGCGCGGGGGGCTGGGGCCAGACAAACACTGTCGGAAAGGCTTTGACAAGGCATTCCAACTGTGGCAACGGGCGTCGATCCATGCATGGGAAGGACCGTCTATGCCCAAGGAACAATGGGGTGTGAAACGCGTTTGCCCGACCACCGGCAAGCGGTTTTACGACCTGAACAAGACCCCGATCATCAGCCCCTATACCGGCGAGGTCGTGGTGATCGACCTGCCCGGCCGCAAGGGCGGGATGTCGGCCGCCAACGAGGCCGCCAAGATCAAGGCGGCCAGCGTCAGCGCCTTCGAGGGCGAGGATGCGCTGCTCGAGGATGATGATGTCGCGGTCGAGGCCGATGACGAACTCCTCGAAAGCGAGGACGACGAGAACGTCTCGTTCGACGAACTCGGCGATGTGCCGGGCGAGGAAGAAGAACTGTGATCTGACCGGCCTTCCGGCGGGTTGCGATGTCGCGCGGGCACCTTCCGGTCCCGCGCGTTTTCGTTTTGCGGCCATGGCGACGACCGCGTCGGCCGCGGCAAGTGATTTCTCGCGCGGGGGCACGTTTTTTTCGCTTGAAGTCGCCGCCGCAACCCCCTAAACCGCGCCTCGTGACCGCAAGTCGGTCGCACCTCGGTGGGGCCGTAGCTCAGTTGGGAGAGCGCTTGAATGGCATTCAAGAGGTCAGGGGTTCGATTCCCCTCGGCTCCACCAGATTTCCTCCAGATCCTCCGCACCTTCTCTTGACGCGCGGCCTCGGCCGCACCCGTTCCTGACCCGGCTTTTCGCGCCGGGAATCACCGCTGCGCCGGTGCTCTGGCCCCGGCCGTTCCGGGAACCGGCAGGGATTGGGGATGTGGTCCCGCATCGGCCCGCAAGAGGAAAAAATACTTCCGTTCCGGGTGCAAACAGCGGGGTTTGATCCTTGTTTCCCCGGCCTCCTTGCTGAAAATGGAAAAAAATTCCATCTTGCGCAGAACTCAGGCAGGGTTCCGCGATGCAGCATTTTCCCATTTTCCTCGATCTGGCCGGGCGGCGCGTCGTGCTGGCGGGCAATGGCGAGGTGGCTTTGGCCAAATTGCGCCTGCTGGCCAAAACGATCGCCCGCATCGACCTGTTCGCACCCGAGGCTGAACCGGCGCTGACCTCTGCCGCCGCTGACCTCGGCGCCGTGCTGCACCCCCGCTGGCCCGAACCCGCCGATCTGACCGGCGCCGCCCTTGCCTATGCCGCCGCCGACGATGCCGCGCTGGACGCGCGCCTTGCCCGTCTGGCCCATGCGGCGGGCGTATTGGTCAATGTGGTCGACAACCTCGAAGCCAGCGATTTCATCACCCCCGCCATCGTCGACCGTGATCCGGTCACCGTCGCCATCGGCACTGAAGGCGCCTCGCCGGTGCTGGCCCGCGCGATCAAGACCGATCTCGAAGAACGGCTGCCGCAGGGTCTGGGCGCGCTGGCCCGTGCGGGCAAGGCGTTCCGCCACGCGGCCGAATCCCTGCCGCAGGGCCGCGCGCGGCGCGATTTCTGGGCGGATTATTACTTCCGCACCGGCCCGCAGGTTCTGGCCGAGGCGGGCGAGGAATTGCTGGACCACGCGCTGCACGCCCTGCTGGACCAGCACCTGGCTATGGCGCCTCAGACCGGGCGCGTCGATCTGGTCGGCGCCGGGCCGGGCAACCCCGATCTGATGACGCTGGCCGCGCGCAAGCTCTTGGACCTCGCCGATGTGGTGATCCACGACCGTCTGGTGCCCGCCGCCATTCTGGAACTGGCGCGGCGCGAGGCGATCTTTGTCCCCGTCGGCAAGGAGGGCTTTGGCCCCTCGACCCCGCAAGACGACATCAACGCCGCCATGGTCGCGCATGCCCTGTCGGGGGCGCGGGTGGTGCGGCTGAAGGGGGGCGATTCGACCGTGTTTGCCCGCCTTGACGAGGAAACCCAGGCCCTCAGCGCCGCCGGGATCGACTGGGCCGTGACCCCCGGCATCACCGCCGCCAGCGCCGCCGCCGCCGCCATCGGCGCCAGCCTGACGCGCCGGGGCCGCAACAGCGACCTGCGCCTGATGACGGCGCAGGATGTGGCGGGGCTCGCCGAACACGACTGGCGCGCGCTCGCCCGTCCGGGTGCCGTCGCCGCGATCTACATGGGCAAACGCGCGGCGCGTTTCGTGCAGGGGCGCCTCTTGATGCATGGCGCCGACCCGGCGACCCCCGTCACGCTGGTCGAAAACGCCAGCCGCCCCGACCAGCGC
>CALEZJ010000619.1 GCA_937927885.1 uncultured Paracoccaceae bacterium
ATGGGGGCAAGGGTGGTGGCGGTGGCGCGCGGGGCCGAGAAACTGGCGGTGGCAAAGGCGGCGGGCGCCCATGTGCTGATCGACAGCGATGGTACGGACCTGAAAACCGCGTTCAAGGCATTGGGGGGCGTCGATGTGGTCTATGACGCGGTGGGCGAACCCGCTGCCAGCGCCGCCCTGCGCGCGCTCACGCCCGAGGGGCGGTATGTCGTGATCGGCTTCGCCGGTGGCGGCGTGCCCCAGTTCGCCGCCAACCTTCTGCTGGTCAAGAATATTTCGGTGATCGGACTTTACTGGGGCGGCTATGCGGCCTTTGCACCGCAGGTCATCACCCGGTCGCTGGCGGATCTCATGGCGATGTATGCGCGGGGCGAGCTACACCCGCATGTCAGCCATGCCCTGCCGCTGGAGCAGGTTACCGAAGGGCTGGAACTGCTGCGCAGCCGGGCCTCGACCGGCAAGGTTGTGATCACAATGGCGTGATCAGGTCATGACCGGGCGCGCAGGTCCGGCGCACCGTCGCGGATTACCCGAGGGGCTCATTCGGCGGCGAGGGTCTGGCGGGTCTCGCCACTCCAGGCCTTGCGCAACAGGTCAGCCAGTGCCGCGACGCCGGGTTTTGGCAGACCGGGCCGCACATAGAGATTGACAAGGTGGCTGCTGAGCTCTGGCAGTGTCCCGCCATGCGCGATTCGTTCGGCATGCGGCGGTTCGGTCCCGGCCAGCAGCGCATGGATCGCCATGTCACAACTGACCGCCGCATCCAGCGTGCGATCGGATTGCGACTCGACCGCGGCCTCCCAGGGAATGCCCGCGCGGTCCAGCGCTGCGAGAACCCCGGGCCGGAACACGCAGTAACGGCCCAGCGCCAGCCGCAGGGGACGCTGACGCCAGGCCTGCCCGCCCGGCGCGCCGATCCAGATCAGCGGCAGGCGGGTCAACGTCTCGCCACCCGGATCGCAATGCTGCTCGGTGGTCAGGATCAGATCGCATTCCCCTGCCGCGTAGGCTTCCTTGGCCTTGATCGTGTTGCGCGCCTGAAGCTGGACCTGCATGCGCGGGAACATCTGCTGGAAATGGCGCAGCACCTGCGGAATATGGGGATAGACGATGTCATGCGGCACCATGACCATGATCTCGCCCTCATAGGCGGAATCGGTCAGGCGCGACACCGCCTCGTCATTGAGCGCCAGAATCCGGCGCGCATAGGCCAAAAGCTGGTCGCCCGAAGCGCTGAGACTGACCCCGCGCCCCGAACGGTCGAGCAGATCGAGGCCGAGGCTTTCCTCCAACCGCTTGATCTGCATGGAAACCGCCGATTGGGTCAGGTTCAGCACATGCGCCGCGCGGGTGACTCCGCCGAAATCGGCAATGGCGGCAAGGGCACGCAAGGCAGACAGATCGAGGTTGCGACGCATATCAAGACCCCTGATGCATTCCATGACAAACCTTCGTTTCCCTTGATAGATCAAACGGCGTAATGGATCAAGCACCGCGATGAAAGACGCGGAAAACTTCACCAAAAGGAAAGCGCCGATGTCCCGCCCCGCCACCCGTACCCTCTCGCTGTTTGCGCCCGCCCTGACCTGGCCGAACCCGCGCAAGGCGCTGCGCCGCTGGGCGGAACTCCGCGCGCTTGCGCATCAGCGCCGGGCCCTGGCGAACCTCGACGATGCCATGCTGCGGGACATCGGGTTGACTGCCGCCGCCGCCCGCGCCGAGGCGGAACGCCCGTTCTGGGATGCGCCGCACCACTGGCGCTGACACGGAACAGCGTCTTGAAATCCCTGTCCCTGATGCCAATATAGCAGCCATCGGCGCGGCCCTGACGGGTCGCGTCCGCATACTGGTTTCAACGGAGGGATACATGGCCAACTACCAGACGCTGCGCACATCCGAGATGGGCGCGCTGGGCGCCCGGATCGATGCGGGCCTGCGTGCCCATATGAACAAGGTCTACGGCACGATGTCCGTGGGCATGCTGATTACTGCGCTGGGCGCCTGGGCGATTGCCGGCCTTGCCACCACGACCGACCCCTCGGCGGCGGCGGCGCAGCTTCCGAACGGTACCTACCTGTCGGGTCTCGGCTATGCGCTCTATGCCTCGCCGCTGCGCTGGGTGGTAATGCTGGCCCCGCTGGCCTTCATCTTCTTCGGCTTTGGCGCCCTGATGAACCGCGCCTCGGCGGCGGCGGTGCAGCTTGCCTTCTTCGTCTTCGCGGCGATGATCGGCGTGTCGCTCAGCTCGATCTTCCTCGTCTATACCTCGTTCTCGATCGTGCAGACTTTCCTGGTCACGGCGATTGCCTTTGCCGGGCTCAGCCTGGTGGGCTACACCACCAAGCGCAATCTGAGCGGTATGGGCACGTTCCTGATCATGGGTGTGATCGGTCTGATCGTGGCGATGATCATCAACATCTTCCTGCAGTCGCCTGCGATGATGTTTGCCATCTCGGCCATCGGTGTGCTGCTGTTCGCGGGCCTGACCGCTTTCGACACGCAGAACATCAAGAACACCTATATCGCCCATGCCGTTCAGGGCGACCAGGAGTGGCTGGACAAGGCGGCGATTTCGGGTGCGCTCAGCCTCTACCTCGACTTCCTGAACATGTTCCAGTTCCTGCTGATGTTCCTCGGCAATCGGGAATAATCCGCAGAACCGAAAGGGAAAGGGCCGGTCAGTCGACCGGCCCTTTTTCTATTGCCGGCTGGCGCAGGGATCCTCGCGCTCGGCTGGCGGGGTAACCAGCCACAGGTCCCACAAGGGCGCAACTGGCTGGGCTTCCAGGAAGGCGAGCGACAGAACACCCACAGTCGGCGCAGCCGATGCCAGTGCCGCCGGTATTCCCTGATCCCGGCGCGCGTGCCCTGATCCGGCGATGACCACCACCGGGCCCCCGGTTTCGCGCAAGGCAAGCAGAGCGACGCGCGCAAGTTCCGCATCGCGAAGGCGCTGGGCCTCGACCATCCCGCGCATCATGTCCATCGGCATTGCGCCGCAATGGGCGTCGAACTGCTCGGCCTCGCGCGCGGCCTGATCCTCGGGTCGGAGGGGCGCGGCAAGGCCAAAGGCCACCGCATCGCCGACAAAGGCCGCCGCCGCCCCTTCAGCAAAGGCGCGGCGTGCCTCGGCCCGAGGCACCGCCGCGCCGTAGTGACGCGCTGCCCCTGCAGCCTGAACCAACGGGAAGTACAGGGAGAAGTCCGGCCAACCGCTGCCCTCCCAACCAAGCGCCTCGGCCACCAGTCCGGCATCCACACGGCGTTCGGGCATGCGCAGGGCCTGCGTGCCGGTCAGCATTTCCCAAACAAGCGCTGCCGGGCGAAGGCCGGCAATCGCCCGCGCCTGCCCGGCATGGTGGTGGGGGTTGTCATGGGTCTCGCCCAGAATGATCACATCCGCCACTGGAAGCGCATCC
>CALEZJ010000620.1 GCA_937927885.1 uncultured Paracoccaceae bacterium
GATCGGGTTGCGCGGCGCGGGCAAGTCGACGCTGGGCGCCATGGCGGGCAGGGCGCTGGGATTGCCCTTTGTCGAACTGAACCGCGAGATCGAAGAGCAGGCCGGCATGCCGGTCAACGAGGTCATGGCCTTTTACGGGCAGGAAGGCTATCGGCGGCTGGAGGCGCAGGCGCTGGGCCGGATCATCGCCACCCACGAGGCGATGGTGCTTGCGGTCGCGGGCGGCATCGTGGCCGAGCCCGAGACCTTCAAGACCTTGCTGGCACATTTCCACACGATCTGGATCAAGGCCAGTCCCGCCGAGCACATGAACCGCGTGCGCGCGCAGGGCGATACGCGGCCGATGGCAGGCAATCCCGAAGCGATGGAGCAGTTGAAGTTCATCCTGACCAGCCGCGAGGCGCTCTATGATCAGGCACGGGCCCGGCTGGACACCACCGGAAAACGCCCCGAAGATTCGCTCGCCGATCTTCTGGCGCTGATCGCGGAACACGGGTTTCTGGAGTGAACGCAGGCTGGCGGCCGCGCCGGGTCGAAATGGCGCAGGGTCCGCTGGCTCTGGCCCTGCGGTTGGCAGAGGCCGGTCTGGCGGTCACGCTGATCGAAGCCGACGCGCATGACGCACGACGACGGCGCGACCTGCTGGTCCGCGCGGGCGTGCAGGGATGCCGCGTGCGGGTGGCGCCCTCGCCGGGCGCCGCGCTGGTCTTTGACCGGTCCGGCGCGACGCCGTTGCATATCCATCTGGACGCGGGACCGGTGGGGAACGGACATGCGGTGATCGCTCTCGCCGCGCCCGACCTGTCCCTGATCGAGGTGCTCGACGGGTCGGACCCGCGCGCGTTCGATCTGGTGCGACGTCTGGGCGGCGTGCCGCTGCTGACCAGGGATTTTGTCGCGCCCCGCGTGCTGCGCGCCCTTGCCGAGGCTGCGGAATCGCTGGTCTTTGACGGCTCGACCCCCTGGGAGGTGGACGAGGCCGCCGTGTCCGCAGGCTTTGCACTGGGGCCCTGCGCCGGGCAGGATCTGCGCGGGCTGTCACCCGGACCCCTGCCGGTGGTGGCCCGGATGGTGGCCGAGGGGCGGCTGGGCGTGACCTCGGGCGTGGGGTGGTATCGCTATCCCGGCGGCGGTGGGCGGGTCATCGACCCGCTGATCGAGGATCTTGCCCGCGAGGAGGCGCATTTCGCCCGCCACCCCCTGCGACGCATCGGTCCCGACGAGATCACCGGCCGATTGCTCGCGGTGATCGGCGGCGCCGATCCGGCACTCAGGCGCGCGCTCGGCCTGCCCTGAGACGGGCTGGACGTCCCCGGTGACGCGGGGCATCTTCGGTCGACACTCCCGGGGGACCCCATGCAATTGACCAACGCCGATCTCCACGACCTGACCGAGTTCCGCCACGCCCTGCACCGCAACCCCGAGGTGTCTGGCGCCGAACGCGAGACCGCGCGGCGGGTGGTGGAGGCACTTCCGTCCCCGGACCGCGTGGTCACGGGTCTGGGCGGGCATGGCGTGGCGGCGGTCTATGCGGGCAACGCACCGGGACCGACAGTGATGATCCGCGCCGAACTGGACGCGCTGCCGATCGTGGAACTGGGCGCAATTGCCCATGCCAGCGAGGTGCCCGGGGTCGGGCATCTGTGCGGACATGACGGGCATACGGCAATCCTCTTGGGTGTGGCGCGGCTGCTGGCCCGTCAGCGACCCGCGCGCGGACGGGTGGTGCTGATGTTCCAGCCCGCCGAGGAGGATGGCTCGGGCGCCGCCGCGGTGCTGGCCGATCCGCAATTCGCCGACCTGCGCCCCGACTGGGCGCTGAGCCTGCACAACCTGCCCGGCGTGGCGCTGGGCCGCGCCTGGCTGGCGCAGGGGCCGGCAAACTGCGCCTCGCTGGGGTTGAAGATCACGCTCAGCGGGGAAACCGCCCATGCCTCGCAACCCGAGGCGGGGCGGGCGCCGACCCC
>CALEZJ010000621.1 GCA_937927885.1 uncultured Paracoccaceae bacterium
GGCCGCTGGTGCGGGGCGCCGACACGGCCGAGGCGGTCTGGCTTGCCCCCGGGCACCCGGTGCTGGCCGATGCGGGGGAATGGATCTTTCTGGGCCGCCACGACGGCGTCACCCGCTTTGCCGCCGACATTTCCAGCTGGGTGCCCGAGGGGCTGAACGAGGCCGCGATGTCCGGCTTTCTCGACCCCACCGAATACACCCATCACGCCTTGCCCCGCGATCACCGCTTTGCCGAGTTGCGCGGGCTGATGACCCGGCTGGGGCCGGTCGACGCCGCCATGGCCTCGACCGCGCGGGCGCTGATGAACTGGCACGGCTCGCACCGGTTCTGTTCGGCCTGCGGCGCGCCCAGCGGCATCGCGCTGGGCGGCTGGCAGCGCGTCTGCCCCGCCTGCCGCACGCCGCATTTCCCGCGCACCGACCCGGTGGTCATCATGTTGGTGGCGCGCGGGGACAGGGTGCTGCTGGGCCGCTCGCCCGGCTGGCCCGAGGGGATGTATTCCACCCTCGCCGGCTTTGTCGAACCGGGCGAAGCGCTCGAATCCGCCGTGCGCCGCGAGGTGCGCGAGGAAACCGGCATCCGCATCGGCGCCGTGCGCTATGTCGCCTCGCAGCCCTGGGCCTTTCCCAATTCCCTGATGCTGGGCTTTGTCGCCGAGGCCGAATCCGAGGCGATCACCCTCGACCACGAACTGGAAGACGCCCGCTGGCTGACCCGCGACGAACTGGGCAGCGTGCTGGCCGGCACCCACCCCAATATCCGCCGCCCCCGCCAGGGAGCCATCGCGCATGACCTGGTGACAGGGTGGTTCGAGGGGGAGATCGGGTAGGGGGGCGGACCAAGTTTCCCAACCGCTCCGCCAATCTGAGAACGGAATGACAAAAGCGCGTCATTGGATCTACGCGCAGGACGCCCCTATCGCACGTCGCGGCGCAGGAATGCAATATCTCTATCAATGCGGACCAACTCATCGCGACTGTGCTTCATGAGTGACCGCGTTCGCTCTGGGTCGCGCGATTTTCGTTGATCCCAGTTCAGACCCGCATTCCCGACTGTTGCGAGCAGTTCATGGATTGCTTGATTGAGGCGCTGACATTCTACCGGTGCCGAAAAACTGTCATCCCACATGCTTTCGAAGCTTGAGGATAAATTCTTGAATTCAGCAGAATGCGGGCTTTGGTCACCGCGTTCAATTATAGAATCAAGCTCTTCCCGAACGGCTGGCAGCTGAGCAAGTAGCCGGTCTACTCTTTTTAGGTAATTTGCTTTTGTTGCACGTCTTTCGTCTAGAAACTTTGGAAAGCCCATGTCACCGGCCCAATCGATCACAAGTCCACTGCCGTCTTGTTCTCCTTCAAATGAGCGCGGTCTCGCAGACCCTTTCAAACTTTGTGAAACCCATTGGAACCGACATGCCCAGGCCGCGGACTCACGATCGCTGTCTCTGAGATAAACGAATCCCCATACTACTTCGACGGGCCGTCCACCAAGTAATTTCTCCAAAATTTCATCACGATGATATTGACTTGATTGACCCTCCTTCACCGCCGCTCGAACGATTGCACCAAGGAAGGGCTTTGTAATTGCCTTATTTCCGGAATGAACAACTATATCCAGACTAACCCGTCTGGCGTTCGCGTGGCTTTGATCGTGCTCCGCGTGAATTGAGTATTCACTTGCTGCGACAATTGGAGACGCAATCAAATGTAGTTCCGGGGAACTCGCAGCAGTTATGGTTTTACACCTTGGAACAAGTATTCTCCAACTCGCGCCCGCACGAACACACGTCTCTTCAGTCACTACTTCATAGTAGCATACACGCGCCTCTACATCACAAAGCACCAGAATCACAGGGAGCGAATGATTGATCCAAAGGCTCCTGTGCCGGTCAGACACATAGTGGAAAAACCCAGTGTCATTCCCTTTGGAAAAATAGCTGGAGCCAGTTTTGATCTGGGCAGCAATCAAGCGTCCAGTCGCGATTGCGCCATCCTTGATCTCGATGTGAACATCTATACCGAAATCAGATACCTGCTGATCACGGAATATGTGCCCCGCCTCAAGCACTGCCTGCTCCATGATGTTCACGCCACGGCGGTTTGTCTGTTCTGTGTCTGACATTACCCCCCCCTACCCCGCCGCAATCGCCGCCTGGACCGCGCGGCGCCAGGCGGACAGGCGGCGCTCGCGGGTGGCTTCGTCCATGACCGGCTCGAACCGCCGTTCCAGCGCCCATTGGCGCGCGAAGCCCTCGGGCCCCGGCAATATCCCCGCGTGGTGGCCGGCCAGCCAGGCGGCGCCCAGGGCCGTGGTTTCCAGCACCTGCGGGCGGTCGACCGGGGCGCCCAGGATGTCGGACAGGAACTGCATGGCAAAGCCGCTCGCACTCATCCCGCCATCGACCCGCAGCACGCCCTGCGCCGCGCTCTCGCCGCTCGCCGCCCAGTCGTCGCGCATCGCCCCGGCCAGATCGGCGGTCTGGAACCCCACGCTTTCCAGCGCCGCGCGGGCCATTTCCCGCGGCCCCGAGCCCCGCGTCAGGCCAAACACCGCGCCCCGGGTTTCCGGCCGCCACCAGGGCGCGCCCAGCCCGGTGAAGGACGGCACGATGATGACCTCCTGCGCCGGATCGGCGGCCTCGGCCAGCGCCTGCGTTTGCGCCGCCGAGCCGATGATCCCCAGCCCGTCGCGCAGCCATTGCACCACGGCGCCCGCGATGAAGATCGACCCCTCCAGCGCATAGGCCGTCTGGCCCTTCATCCGATAGGCGATGGTGGTCAGCAGCCGGTTGCGTGACGGCACCATCCGCGCACCGGTGTTCATCAGCGCAAAACACCCCGTGCCATAGGTCGATTTCATCATGCCGGGGGCAAAACAGGCCTGCCCGATGGTCGCCGCCTGCTGGTCCCCCGCCACCCCCAGGATCGGCACCGGCGCACCGAACAGCGTGGTCTCCCCGAACCTCGCGTCGCAATCGCGGATTTCCGGCAGCAGCGCCATCGGCACGTTGAACAGGCGGCACAGGTCGGCGTCCCAGCCCCCGGTCGCAATGTTCATCAGCATGGTGCGCGAGGCATTGGTGGCATCCGTCGCATGCACGCGGCCCTCGGTCAGCCGCCAGATCAGAAAGCAATCGACCGTGCCCAGCGCCAGTTCGCCGCGTTCCGCCCGTGCCCGCGCGCCGGGGACATGGTCCAGCAGCCAGGCCGCCTTGGTCGCGCTGAAATAGGGGTCCAGCAGCAGACCGGTGCGCGCCGTCACCTCGCCCTCGTGCCCCGCCGCCTTCAGCGCCGCGCAGGTGTCCGCCGTCCGCCGGTCCTGCCAGACGATGGCGCGGTGGATCGGCTGGCCCGTGGCGCGGTCCCAGATCAACAGCGTCTCGCGCTGGTTGGTAATGCCGATGGCGGCGACCGGGCCCGCCTGCTCCAGCGCCGCGCGGCAGGTTTCCAGCGTGGTGCGCCACAGGTCCTCGGGGTCATGCTCGACCCAGCCCGAGGCGGGGAAATGCTGCGCGAACTCGCGCTGCGCCACGGCCTTGATGCGCAACTGCGCATCAAAGACGATGGCGCGCGTCGAGGTCGTGCCCTGATCGATGGCAAGTATCTGCATGACGGCCTCCCTTTGGCGCCACCCTACCCCGTGACAAGCCCCGCGCAAGGTGCAAACCTGCAGGCAAACAGGGGGCCTTGATGAGCGATTTCCAACCCGTATCCGGTTTCGTCCTGCCGCGCTTTGCGGGCATTCCCACCTTCATGCGGCTGCCGCATATCCCGCTCGATGATCCCCGCATCGCGCAGGTGCAGGTCGGCCTGATCGGCGCGCCCTGGGACGGCGGCACGACGAACCGCCCCGGCCCCCGCCATGGCCCCCGCCAGTTGCGCGACGCCTCGACGATGATCCGTGCCCAGCACGGCATCACCGGCGTGCGGCCGTTTCAGGCGCTCAACTGCGCCGATCTGGGCGATGTGGCGCCGAACCCGGCCGATGTGCAGGACAGCCTGCGCCGCATGACCGAGTTCTACACCCGGGTCCGCGCCGCCGGGATCCTCCCGCTGACCGCCGGGGGCGACCATCTGTGCACCCTGCCGATCCTGCGCGCGCTCGCCCATGACCGGCCCTTGGGAATGGTGCATTTCGGCAGCCACACCGACCTGTTCCACAGCTATTTCAACGGCCAGATGTACACCCACGGCACCCCGTTTCGCCGCGCCGTGGAAGAGGGGCTTCTGGACCCGCACCGCGTCTGCATGATCGGCATTCGCGGCACCGCCTATGACAGCGAGGACCGCGATTTCGCCCGCGCCGTGGGCATCCGGGTGATTCCGATCGAGGAATTCCACCGCCGGACGGTCGAGGACGTGATGGCCGAGGCCCGCGCCATCGTCGGCACCGGCGACACCTATGTGAGCTATGACATCGACTTTGTGGACCCCGCCTTTGCCCCCGGCACCGGCACGCCGGAAATCGGCGGGCCGAATTCGTGGCAGGCCATCGAATGCGCACGGCTTTTGGCCGGGGTGCGCATCGTCGGCGCCGATCTGGTCGAGGTCTCGCCCCCCTTCGACCCCTCGGGCGGCACCGCCTATCTGGGCGCCACCCTGATGTTCGAAATGCTCTGCGCCATCGCGGCCGCCCACGCCTGAGGAGTTCCCATGACAAAGACCGCTCTCGTCACCGGCGCCGCGCGCGGCATCGGACTTGCCACCGCGAAACTGTTTCTGACCGAAGGCTGGCAGGTCGCCATGATCGACCGCGACGCCCCCGCCCTGGCCGAAGCCGCCGAGGGGCTGGCCAGGGCGCAGCCCTTCCTCTGCGACGTGTCGCAAGAGGATCAGGTCGCCGCCATGGTCCCCGCCGTGCTGGCCGCCTTTGGCCGCATCGACGCCGTGGTGAACAACGCGGGTGTCGCCGATTTCGGGCCGATCGAGGACACCAGCTTTGCCCGCTGGCGCCGGGTGATGGAAACCAACCTCGACGGCGTGTTTCTGGTCTCGCAGGCCAGCATCCCGGCGCTGCGCGAAACCAGGGGCGCACTGGTCAACATCGCCTCGATCAGCGGCCTCAGGGCCTCGACGCTGCGGGTGGCTTACGGCACGTCAAAGGCGGCCGTGATCCAGTTGACAAAGCAGCAGGCGGCGGAACTGGGGGAACACGGTGTGCGGGCGAATTGCGTCTGCCCGGGGCCGGTGCGCACGAAACTGGCGATGGCGGTGCATACGCAGGACATCATCGACGCCTATCACGACGCGATCCCGCTGAACCGCTATGGGTTCGAACAGGAAATCGCCGAGGTGATCGTGTTCCTGTGTTCGGA
>CALEZJ010000622.1 GCA_937927885.1 uncultured Paracoccaceae bacterium
GAAATAGGTCTTGCGGATCACCTCCGCCATCGGCAGCGGGTTCTCGTAACGGATCGTGTCGTAGATGGTGCCCTGGCTGGAAAAATTGATTTCGGGCCTTAGGCCGGTCATCGACGAAAGCGAGGCTTGAGGGTCCATGTCGATCACCAGAACCCGGTAACCATGTAACGCGAACCATTGGCTGAGATACGCGGTGGATGTCGTCTTGGCGCTGCCCCCCTTGAACGACACGCAGGAGATGATTTGCAGCGGATCCTGCCCGACACGCCCGCGCAGGTAGAGCGAGGGGTCGCGAGTGGCTCGGGCGAGGGCAAGCCGAATGTCGGCCAGATCCTCGGCGCTGTATAGTCTGCGTCCGCGGTCATCCAGCGGGACATTGGGGATCTTGTCTTCGGCATGCAGCTTGCGCAGGTACCCTGGCGCCAATCCAAGAAACTCGGCGGCCTCGGTCGAGGAAAATGCACGCAAATACTTGCGCGCGTCGGGCGCAAAGTTGCGCTCCATGTGTCGACGAATCGACTCGTGCAGCGTGGATGCATCGCCTTGAAGCTCGGCGAAGACTCGTTCGGTCGTCATTCTTGCCCTCATTACCCTCAGTCAGACGTGGTTCAGTCCACGCTCTGCCCGGTTGCCCGGGTCTGTGTAGCGCGAAAGACCGAAACTCTCGCCTATTCGCGCTATGAGGAAAATGTGCCACTTGGCCATCCCATGCAAGGAGATTTTCCGGGTCATGCGAGCAGGGAACAGCTGTGCAGGGGGGGGCATCCTGTTGGGGTTGTATCTGGCACCAGCGTGTCGCCCGGCGAAACGCAGCAGGCGCTGCGGGGCCCGGATGCAGAATGCCCTCTCCGACACCTGCCTCGAGATGCGCCAGCAGGATTTCCGGCGTGTCCGGACACAGCAGGGGATGAACCAGCCCACTGTTGCGTAAGTTTGCGGCCTGAAAATCGGCGGTAAAGAGGCTGTGCAACCGGAGGTGGGCCACTGACATGCCCCCCGGTCGTCCCTTGTTTGCAAAGAGAGTCTTCGTGGTTAAAATAGGTCGGCGTCGCTCTGACCGCTTGCCGATGCTCGTGTGGGTCGGTGGCAGCCCACATCTTTTTAGTGCCAGGGGCGGGGTGACGGATTTCTCGCCTCTGGAAACCCTACGGATTCCTCCTGATAGGGTGGAGTTGCTTGGAACATCTGCCTTCAGTCCAGCAACCCCAGCTTTTTCGCCCGTTCCAGCAGCAACTTGACCGACGATGGCTGCCAGACTGTCCGCCCGCGGGGTGCTCGTTCGCGCATTGCCTCCAGCCGGTCACAGATGGCATGCAGGGTGATGCCGGGATCCGCGCCCTTGATCGCGGCGACGATGGCGGGCAGGCGGTCGTCGGTTTCGCGTCGGGGAGCGCGGTCCAACACCATTTGCGGCAGGAAGCCATTGTTGACATAGGCCTTCACGGCGCGAAGGAGGCGGCTCTGTGTCCAGTGGCGATCCCGGGGCAGGGAGGCATTGACGATGCGCAGCACATCCTCCCACGGCATGTCGGGGCGCAGTCGCCGCACATGGGGCACCCAGTCCTGTGCCGCTTCGTTCAGCCGCTCCAGATACCCGTCAGCCCTTGCCAACCGTACCTTGCGCAACGCGGCCGGGTCACGGGCTCGCAGGCCAGGGTTGCCGCCGACGCGGCCCTTGGACCGCGCACTGGCAAGACCGGCCTTGGTGCGTTCGCGGATCAAGGCGCGTTCGAACTCGGCCGCGGCACCCAGAACCTGAAGCGTGAACTTTCCCTGCGGCGAGGACGTGTCGATCGGGTCGGTAAGCGACCGGAAGAAAGCGCCCTTAGCCTCCAGCCGCTCGATCACTTCGAGGAGATGCGAGAGGGACCGCGCCAGACGGTCGATGCGCACCACGAGCAGCGTATCGCCCTTGCCGATCCGCTCCAGCACCCGCGCCAGCACGGGCCGGGCACGATTTCCGCCCGAGGCCTGCTCCTCGTGGATCTCAACGCAGCCTGCGGATTTCAGGGCCTGCGACTGGGGCAGGGGGGTCTGATCCTCGGTCGAGACGCGCGCGTAGCCGATCAGGGGCATCAGAGGGGGCCATATACAGTTTCATATATCGCTATCAAACGACCGATTGTAGAAGCATGCAATGCTCTTGGGAAGGGGGTGTCCATCAGAAGTTCCTTGGATTTTCCCAGTTCTGGTTCGTCGGTGCCCCTCGCAGGGATCACCGCGCAGGGGTGGTTAGCATGCTGTCTGGTTCTGCCGCCGGAACTCTCAGGTAGTGCTAAAAATTGTAACATTTAGCGCATTACAGACCCTATGGCATTGTCATTCAGCGTTGAATCCAGCTTGTTCGGTTGGGGACATCACAGCCGAAGCCACATGCAGTTCGACCTGACGTTTGCCATCGACCAGGCTTTTGCTGGGTATGCATTCAGTCTGCCGCCGAAGAGTCTGTCCGCGTCAGCGCATGCGAAGGAAACTGGCCGGGGCCAAGGCAATGTCTTGAAGCGTGTAGCGGTCCAGGACCGACAGGAAAGCCGACAGTGCTTCGTCAAACACGCTGGGAAGGACACAGCTGGGGTAAACAAGGCAAGCGTGCGGATCATGCAAGCACTCGACCAGAGCAAAGCCGGGCTCGGTCTCGCGCACAAGCGCGCCGAGGCGAATCTCGCTCGCAGGTCGGTTCAGGGTGAATCCTCCACCGTGACCGCGCTCGGTCTGCAGATAGCCCTTGTTGGACAACAGGGTGACGACCTTCTTCAGATGTGCCTGCGAGATGCCATAGGTGATCGCGGCCTCGTGGATCGTGATCATTTCACCCGGGCGGGCGTTGGACAGGAGCAGCAAACGCAGGGCATAGTCACTGAACGTAGAGAGATTCATCGAGCGGGGTCCTGAAACTGGCAGGTCTTTGCGCGGAGCTGAACTGCGTGAAGGCAGATGCCGCCACCGACAGACAATGTCTGCAAACGGAATCATCTGATTTGATCTTGATCAAGGCTTCAGTGGTGAGTCCGTGCAAGTCAGGGTCACATGAAATGTCCCTTTTGCACTCCTACTGTGATGCTGACGGTCCTCGCCCTGATCCTGGGGTCTTGGGCGCAGGGCTTCGCCCTGTCGAAGCCGCGCGTAAGCGAACTGGTCGCGGTGGTCATCTGTGCCGAAGGGGGCAGCACTGAAATCCTTCTCGATGCCCGTGGCCAGCCGGTCACAAGTGATGATTGCGTCCACTCCCTGTGCCCGGATTGCCTCCCGGTTCTGTCGCTGAGCGTTGTCGGCGTGCAGGAGCCAATGGCCGATTCCCCCATGCCTTACCTTGCGATGATCCCGGCCGCCCTGCCTGTGCTGGTCGGGCGCGCCTATGCCGTGCCGTTCGGGCGCGGTCCCCCAGACCTTGCCTGAACGCGAAGGAACGACTGCCGTGCGCCCCGTCCTCTCTGACTTTGCTGTCCCCACCCGAATCCGGCTTTGGCCGTTGATGCTGGGTCTCGTTCTTGCGCTGTTGATCCCGGCTATGGCGGCGGCGCAATCCCCGCACCTTCCGCGCATCATGGTCGAGCACGCGGCCGGCGATCTGGTTCCCGGTGCCACCGGTTACGGCGAGCTGCGCGCCGACTTGCCGGTTGCGCCGATCCTGCGGGATGGCACGCGGATCGGTTGGGCCTTCATCACTTCAGATTTCGTCGGGACAACCGGCTATTCTGGGCGCCCGATCCATGTGATGATTGCTCTGGACGATGAGGCGCGGATTATCGGGATCAACCTGATTGATCACCACGAACCCATCGTCCTGATCGGGATTCCGGAATCGCGGATCCGGGCGCTGATCGCGCAGCATGTCGGTCTCGACCTGGCGGCGGTGGCCGCGGCTGGTGGTACGATCCCGGACCTGAACATCATCTCGGGCGCGGCGGTTGGGTCTGGGGGGTCTGGGCGAGGTCGCTCCCAGCGGGCCGCGGTTCGTGCCGAATCCTGCGGCCCAGGCTGCCTCGGACTGGTTTACGCTGGTCGGTGACGGGACTGTCCGGCGGATGACGCTGGACGTGGCCCAGGTCAACGAGGCCTTCGCCGCGCTGGACGACCCGCGGGCCGCGCGCCGAGCGCTGACCGAGCCATCCGAGACCGCGTTCATCGATCTTTATGCGGCCATGGTCAGCCACCCGGGCATCGGCGCGGTGCTGCTGGGCGCGGCCGAGGACGCCAACCTGCGCAGCTGGCTGGCCGAGGGCGACCACGCCATCCTGATTGCCGGGCGGGGGATGTATTCGTTCAAGGGCTCGGGCTATGTGCGCGGCGGGCTGTTCGACCGGATCGCGCTGGTGCAGGGCGACGTGTCGATCCGGTTCCGCGACCGCGATCACCGGAGGCTGGGTGAAATCGTCGCCCCCGGTACGCCGTCGCTGTCCGAAATCGACGTCTTTCGCATTCCAGCCGATGCCGGGTTCGATCCGTCCGAACCTTGGCGGCTGCAATTGTTGGTGCAGCGCGACGTGGCGGCGCTGGAGCGGGTCTTCACAATTTTCGAACTGGGCTATCAGCTTCCGCGCGCTTTCCTGACCGAAGTTGCGCAGCCGGTTGTCGTCGCCGCTGCCGAGGGTCACGACGCACAGGCGGAACGTGCCGCTCAGATGGCCCTGATCGAGCGAATCTGGTGGGATCGCCGCTTCGAGATCGTTGGGCTCGCGGTGATGCTGACGGTGCTGACCGGTGCCTTCTTCTTTCAGATGTTCCTCACCCGTTCAGCCCGCGCCACCTACTGGTTCCGAATGGGTTTCCTGGCCTTCACCCTGGTCTTTCTGGGCTGGTATGCGGCCGCGCAATTGTCGGTGGTCAACCTGTTGGCGCTGGTCGCCAGCTTGCGAGAAGGTTTCAGCTGGCAGGCTTTCATGCTGGATCCGCTGACCTTCATCCTGTGGTGGGCAGTGGCGGCGGCGCTCATCTTCTGGGGGCGGGGGGCCTATTGCGGCTGGTTGTGCCCGTTTGGAGCCTTGCAGGAGTTAAGCAACCAGGCCGCGCGCGCCCTGCGTGTACCCCAGGTTACGCTGCCATGGGGGCTGCACGAGAGACTGTGGCCGGTAAAGTACATCCTCTTTCTGGTGCTGTTCGCGGCCAGCCTTGCCTCTGTCCCTTGGGCCAGCCAGCTTAACGAGGTTGAACCCTTCAAGACCGCGATCGTGCTCAGATTCGACCGCGCCTGGCCCTTTGTCGCTTTCGTCGTGGTGTTGTTGGGGATCGGTCTGTTCATCGAGCGGTTCTATTGCCGCTACCTGTGCCCGTTGGGCGCTGCTTTGGCGATCCCCGCCCGCATGAGGATGTTCGACTGGCTCAAGCGCTACCGCGAATGCGGCAGCCCCTGCCAGACCTGCGCCAACGAGTGCTTTGTGCAAGCGATTCACCCGACCGGCGAAATCAACCCCAACGAATGCCTGAACTGCATGAACTGTCAGGTGCTCTACCAGTCAAAGACGAAATGCCCGGTGGTGATACGGCAACTGAAACGGCGCGATGCCGTGGCTGCGTCCGGACCGGCCATCCAATCCCGCAACAGCGCAGCGGCAGATCCCGCGCGCGCGAACCATCCCAACCTCAGGAAGGAGACCACCGATGTCTGATACATCGAAACCCGTCGGCATCAGCCGCCGCGGATTGCTGGGCGCGACCGCCGCGGGCGGCGCCGCTCTTGCCGGCCTTGGCGGCCCGCGCGCCGCTTTGCTGGGCGCATCGGCTGTCGGGGCGCTGGCCGCGACCACCTCGCGCGCGCAGGCCAGTGCCGCTGCGGCGCATGTCGGACCGGGCGAACTGGACGAGTATTATGGCTTCTGGTCCTCGGGCCAGTCGGGCGAGATGCGGATTCTGGGCATCCCGTCGATGCGTGAACTGATGCGCGTTCCGGTGTTCAACCGTTGCTCGGCCACAGGATGGGGCCAGACCAATGAATCGATCCGCATCCACCAGCGCACGATGAGCGAGCGCACGCGCAATTACCTGGCCGCGAATGGCAAGAAGATCCACGACAACGGCGACCTGCACCACGTCCACATGTCCTTTACCGAAGGGCGCTATGACGGGCGGTTCCTGTTCATGAACGACAAGGCCAACACCCGCGTTGCCAGGGTGCGCTGCGACATTATGAAATGCGACTCGATCCTGGAGATTCCCAACGCCAAGGCGATCCACGGCCTGCGACCGCAAAAATGGCCGCGCACCAACTACGTTTTTGCCAATGGCGAGGACGAAGGGCCGATGGTCAATGATGGTTCGATCCTGGACGATCCGTCGCAATATGTGAACTTCTACACGGCCATCAACGCCGACGAGATGACCGTCGCCTGGCAGGTTATGGTGTCGGGCAACCTCGACAACACCGACGCCGATTACGATGGCAAGTACGCCTTTTCCACCAGCTACAATTCGGAAATGGGTGTGAACCTGCCTGACATGACGGCCGCTGACATGGACCATGTGGTCGTGTTCAACATCGCCGAAATCGAAAGGGGGATTGCTGCGGGCGATTACATCGAACTGAACGGGGTCAAGGTGATCGACGGGCGCAAGGGGGTGAACAAGAATTACACCCGCTACATCCCGATTCCCAACAACCCGCACGGCTGCAACATGGCCCCAGATCGCATCCACCTGTGCATTGGCGGCAAGCTATCGCCGACCGTCAGCGTGATCGACGTGCGGCGGCTGGACGATTACTTTGCCGATGACAGCCTCGACCCACGGTATCCCGTCGTGGCCGAACCGGAACTGGGACTTGGTCCGCTGCACACCGCCTTTGATGGCGAGGGCAATGCCTATACCACGCTGTTCCTCGATAGCCAGGTGGTGAAGTGGAACATCGACAAGGCGGTACGTGCCCATAATGGCGAGGATGTCGATCCGATCCTGTCCAAGACCGATGTGCACTATCAGCCGGGTCATAACTCGACCTCGATGGGCGAGACGCTGGAAGCCGACGGCAAGTACTTTGTCTCGATGAACAAATTCTCGAAGGATCGGTTCCTGAATGTCGGACCGTTGAAGCCCGAGAACGAGCAGCTGTTTGTCATCGATGGCGACAACCTTGTGCTGGCGCATGATGGGCCAACCTTTGCCGAACCGCACGATTCGATCATCGTGCACCGCTCGGTGGTCAACCCGGTGCATGCCTATGACCGCAACGACCCGACCTGGGCCGAAACGCGTGCGCAGGCCGAGGCGGACGGCGTCGACATCGACGGCTGGATGGACACCGTCGTGCGCGACGGAAACAGGGTGCGCGTCTACATGTCCAGCCAGGCGCCTGCCTTCAGCATGGAGTCCTTCACCGTGCGCGAAGGGGACGAGGTGACGGTGATCATCACCAACCTCGACGATATCGAGGATCTGTCGCATGGCTTTACCATGGGCGACCACGGTGTCGCTTTCGAGGTCAGTCCGCAGCAGACCGCCTCGGCCACCTTTGTTGCAGGCAAGGCGGGGGTGTTCTGGTATTATTGCCAGTGGTTCTGCCACGCTCTGCACATGGAAATGCGCGGGCGCATGTTCGTCGAACCGCGCGAGGGCTGATATGATGGGCCTGCGTTCCCTCCTGCCGGTGCTGGTACTTCTGCTCGGACCGCTCGCGGCCTGGGCCGACACGCGCCAGGTTCCGGCTGAACCGGGGGCGCTGGCCGCCGCCATCGCCGGGGCGGACCCCGGTGATGTGCTGCTCCTTGCACCGGGCCGTCATGACGGCCCGGTGGTCATCGCGATTCCGCTTACGCTCGATGGACAGGGTCAGGCCCTGATACAGGGCACCGGAGTCGGATCGGTCGTCACAGTGACCGGCGAGGATGTGACCCTCCGCAGGCTGGAGATCCGTGGTTCGGGGATGAATCACCCCGAGGTCGATGCGGGCGTCAAGCTGACCCGGACATCCCGGCGCGCGGTGGTTGAACAGAACCTGTTCGAAGAGAACCATGTCGGTGTGCATGTCTTCGGTGCGCGCGACAGCGTGGTGCGCGACAACATCATCCTGGGCCGCCGCGACCCGAGGATGAACGACCGTGGAAATGGCGTCTATGTCTGGAACGCCCCAGGAACGGTGGTCGAAAGGAATGACATCCGTTACGGCCGCGATGGCATCTTCTCGAACGCGTCGCGGCAGAACATCTTCCGCGACAACCTGTTCCGGGACCTGCGTTTTGCTGTGCATTTCATGTACACGCCGGATAGCGAGGTCTCGGGGAATGTCTCGATCGGCAACACGCTGGGCTTTGCCATCATGTTTTCGGATCGGGTGACGGTGGTGAATAACCAGTCCTTGTCCGACCGCACACACGGGTTGATCCTGAACTTTGCCAATTCCGGCGAGGTGCGCGACAATCTGGTGCGGGGCGGCACTCAGGAAAAATGCACCTTCATCTACAACGCACATCGCAACATCATCCACGGCAACCGCTATGAGGGTTGCGAAATCGGCATCCATTTCACCGCCGGATCGGAACGCAACGCGATCTTCGGCAATGCCTTCATCGCCAACCGCACACAGGTCAAATATGTCGGCACCCGCGATGTCGAATGGAGCCACGGAGGGCGGGGCAACTTCTGGTCGGATCATCCGGCCTTTGATCTGAACGGCGATGGCATCGCCGATGCCCGCTTTCGCCCCAACGACCTGATGGATCATATCCTGTGGTCGCAACCCGCGGCCAGCCTGCTTCTGGGCTCGCCGGCCGTGCAACTGGTGCGCCATGCCCAGGCCCATTTCCCCGCCACTCTGCCCGGTGGCGTGGTGGACAGCTTTCCCCTGATGCGGCCGCCCGAAATCGCGGTCGCCCCCGAACATGCCCGCCTGGAGGCCGAGTATCGCGCCCGCCGGGCAGAAGGACGCACAGACGATGACGACATTGACGCTCTCACATCTCACTAAGCATTTCGACGGTGCGCGCGCGCTGGATGACGTAAGTTTCACCGTCGCTGCAGGCGAGCGCGTAGCGCTGCTTGGCCACAATGGCGCGGGGAAATCGACACTGATGAAGATCGTTCTGGGGCTGATCCCGGCCACTGCGGGCCATGTCGAAGTCTGCGGCGCTGCACCGGGTTCGGCCGAAGCGCGTCGGCAGGTTGCCTACCTGCCCGAGAACGTCGCCTTTCATCCGGCGCTGACCGGGCTGGAGATGATCCGCTTCTATCTACGGCTGAGGGGCGAAAGCCCGAAACCGGCAATGGGCCTGCTGGAACGCGTCGGTCTGGCCCAAGCTGCCACTCGGCGGATCGGGACCTATTCCAAGGGAATGCGTCAGCGCGTCGGGCTGGCGCAGGCGCTGATCGGCAAGCCCCGGTTGATGGTGCTGGACGAACCGACGTCGGGCCTTGACCCGGTGTCGCGCCGCGAGTTCTACGCCATGCTCGACCAACTCGCCGCCGAGGGCGCGGCGATCTTGCTGTCCAGCCATGCCCTGACCGAGGTGGAGGCGCGGACTGACCGGATCGTCATCCTGTCCAAGGGGCAGTTGCGCGCCAATGATACACTGGCCAATCTGCGCCGCGCTGCCGCACTTCCGATCCGCTTGCAGGTCACGGCGCGCCCGGGGGCCGCCGACCGCGTGGCCGCCGAACTGGCAGCAGGGCGCCGCAACGGGGTGCTGGTCGACCTGACCTGCGCCCATGATGACAAACTGGCGCGGCTGGGCCAGATCGCCGGGCTGGGTGCGCTGGTCGAGGATGTCGAGGTTATCCCGCCAAGTCTCGAGGATCTCTACAGCCATTTCAGCAGTCAAACCAACGCCGAGGCTCAGTCATGAAACGCATTCTGGCAGCCACTGGTACAGAATTCCGCATCGCGCTGCGCAACCGCTGGGTTGCAATCTGTGTCGCCATGATGGCGGTGTTTTCCATCGTTCTTTCGGCGATGGGCAGCGCGCCCACAGGCGAACTGGGCGCCGACCGTCTTTCGGTGACCGTGGCCTCGTTGACCTCGCTTGCCGTCTATCTGGTGCCGCTGATTGCCCTCTTGATGAGCTTTGATGCCGTCGCGGGAGAGGTCGAGCGCGGAACGCTATCCCTCGTGCTGACCTATCCCGTCAGCCGGTTCGAGTTGCTCATGGGGAAGTTTCTCGCACATCTGGCGATCCTCGCGCTGGCGGTGGCGGTCGGCTATGCCTTGGCAGCGGGTGCCGCCTGGTGGGGCGATGCGCGAGCCGGGCGCGGGCTGGTGGCGCTGATGCGGCTGTTCTGGACCTCGCTTGTGCTGGGTGCGGCCTTCCTCGCGATTGGCTATGCGCTGTCAGCGCTGGCCCGACGGCCGGGTGCGGCGGCGGGCTTGGCCATAGGGCTATGGCTGGTGATGATCGTGCTCTATGATCTGGGCCTGTTGGCGGCCATTGTCGCCGACGGGGGCGGGGTGTTCACCACCGATGTCTTCCCCTGGTTGTTGATCGCCAACCCCGCCGATGCCTTTCGGCTATACAACCTCGCCGCTTCCGAGGCCACTGCCGCCGCTGCGGGTCTTGGCGGGGCGGCCAGCACCATCGATCCGCGCCACGCGCTGGCCTCGATCCTGCTCTGGCCACTGGCCGGACTTGGATTGGCGACGCTGGCGTTCAGAAGGGTAACGCCATGATCCGCCCCATCCTGATAGCAGCCGCACTTCTTTTGCTGCCCGCTTGCCGCGAAGACATTGCCGCCTTGCCGCGCCCGGTTGCCTTGACCGAGGAGTCGACCGGTCACTATTGCCAGATGGAATTGCTGGAACACCCTGGACCAAAGGCTCAGGCGCATCTGGCCGGGCTGGAACATCCGCTTTTCTTCAGCCAGGTGCGCGATGTCGTCGCCTATCAGCGAATGCCCGAACAGAGCCATGTGGTGACGGTCGCCTATGTCTCGGACATGGGCGCGCCGGGGGCGACCTGGGATGACCCTGGGGCCGAAAACTGGATCGCCGCAACCGAGGCGCATTATGTCGTCGGAAGCGCTATCGCTGGCGGGATGGGCGCGCCGGAGCTCGTGCCCTTTTCGCGGCCCGAGGATGCGCAGGCCTTTGCCGCGCGCCACGGCGGGCAAGTTCTGCGGCTGGACCAGATCCCCGACAGCGCCGTGCTGGCCCCGGTCGAGACCGGGGACAACGGCAGCGAAGCCGACGAGGACGAGTTCCAGCGCCGCTTGCAGGACCTTCAGACACAGGAGCAACAAGGATGATCCGTCGCCGTCGTCTGTTGGCTATCGCCGCCGCCGCACTGGTCCCCGCTTTGCCCGCGCTGGCCACTCCGGTTCGCCAGTGGCGCGGGGTTGCCCTCGGGGCCGAAGCCTCGATCACGCTGAACCATCCGGAGGCCGCGCGTCTGATCGATCTTTCCCTGGCCGAGATCGAGCGGCTGGAGGCGGTATTCAGCCTTTATCGTGCCGACTCGGCACTGATGCGGTTGAATGCGACTGGACGCCTGGACACCCCGCCTTTTGAACTTCTCGACTGCCTGGCGCTAGCCGGGCGTGTCCATGCCGCGACTGGTGGGGTTTTCGACCCCACCGTGCAGCCCCTCTGGGCGCTGCACGCTGCCCATCATGCCGCCAATCCAGAGGCCGAGCCGCCTCGGGCCGAGACGGTGGCGGCGGCCCGTGCCCTGACC
>CALEZJ010000623.1 GCA_937927885.1 uncultured Paracoccaceae bacterium
CATCCTGCTCGGCCGTCAGGTGGGCATTCCCTACATGGTCGTCTACATGAACAAGATCGACCTCGTCGACGACGAGGAACTGATCGAGCTGGTGGAGATGGAGCTGCGCGAGCTGCTTTCGTCCTACGAATACCCCGGCGACGACATTCCGATCATCAAGGGCTCGGCCCACCAGGCGATGATCGGCGAGCGTCCGGAAATCGGCGAATCGTCGATCCGCGCGCTGATGGCGGCGGTTGACGAATACATCCCGACCCCGGCGCGCGCGGTCGACCAGCCGTTCCTGATGCCGATCGAGGACGTGTTCTCGATCTCGGGCCGTGGCACCGTGGTGACCGGCCGTGTCGAGCGCGGCGTGATCAACGTCGGCGACGAAGTCGAGATCGTCGGCATCCGCGACACCAAGAAGTCGACCTGCACGGGCGTGGAAATGTTCCGCAAGCTGCTGGATCGCGGCGAGGCGGGCGACAACGTCGGCATCCTGCTGCGCGGCATCGACCGTGACGGCGTCGAGCGCGGCCAGGTGCTGTGCAAGCCGAAGTCGGTCAACCCGCACACCCACTTCGAGGCCGAGGCCTATATCCTGACCAAGGAAGAGGGTGGCCGTCACACGCCGTTCTTCGCCAACTACCGCCCGCAGTTCTACTTCCGCACCACGGACGTGACCGGCACCGTCAAGCTGCCCGAGGGCACCGAGATGGTGATGCCCGGCGACAACCTGAAGTTCGAAGTCGAACTGATCGCCCCGATCGCCATGGAAGAGAAACTGCGCTTCGCCATCCGCGAAGGCGGCCGCACCGTCGGCGCCGGCGTCGTCTCGAAAATCCTGAAGTAAGAAGGCACGTAGGGTGGGGTTCAACCCCACCCTACAGACCCGGACCACGGGCGGGCTCCTGGGCCCGCCCGATCTCTTTGCGCCCTCACAGCGCCTGAAGCCTTGCGATCCGCGCTTCGTCCCACACCAGCCCCAGCCCCGGCCGGTCAGGCAGCACCGCACGGCCCTGGTGCAGCCTCATCGGTTCCTCCAGCAGGTCCTGGGCCCAGTCGACCCATTCCAGCCACTGCCCGGTC
Organism: uncultured Paracoccaceae bacterium; assembly: GCA_937927885.1. GTDB lineage: Bacteria > Pseudomonadota > Alphaproteobacteria > Rhodobacterales > Rhodobacteraceae > Pararhodobacter. The sequence continues at coordinate 1,072 of CALEZJ010000623.1, forward strand.
GGGGTGGCCGCCAGAAGATGCAGGCTTATCTCGGGCATCAGATGCGACGACACCGGCACCCCAGAGGTCGCCGCCAGCCCCGCTGCCTGCATCCAGCCCGTCACCCCCCCGATCCGCGCGACATCCGGCATCACGAGGTCGCAGGCCTCCTGCGCCAGCGCCTCGCGCAGCGCCGCCGGGCCGTTGAAATTCTCGCCGATCTGCACCGGCAGATCCAGCCGGGCCGCGATCCTTGCGCAGGCCCGGTAATCATCGTGGCGGATCGGCTCTTCCAGCCAGACCACGCCCTCGGATTGCAGGGCCAGCCCGCGGGACAGTGCCTCGGCGGGCAACAGGGCCTGATTGTAGTCGACCATCAACGCGGTCTCGTCGGGCAGGACCCGGCGCACGGCGTTCAAGGCCGCCAGATCCTGGGACAATGTGTCATGTCCCAACCGCAGCTTGACGGCCCCCAGCCCGGCCTGCGCCAGGGACTGGGCCTCGGCCGCCAGGGCATCGGGCGGTTTCAGCCCCAGCCCCCGGCTGTCATAGGCCGGGACGTCGCGCCGCAAGCAGCCCAGAACCTCGGCGAGCGGTCGCCCCGCTGCGATGGCCAGCGCATCCCAGAACGCGATGTCGAGCGCCGACAATGCCATCCTGACGACGCCTGTCACCCCCAGAAGCGCATACCGGCGGGCCAGCAGCCCGGCCAGGGCAGGCGGGTCGCATGTCTGCCCGGCGACCAGCCCGAACGCCTCGTGGATCGTGTCAGCCACGGCGCGCGCACCGGCCGCCGTATAGCCAAAGACATAGGCGCGCCCGGTCAGTCCCTGATCGGTTTCCACATCCAAGAGCACCAGAGGCGCGGCGCGCACGATGGCGGCGCTGGTACCCAGCGGGTAGGCCAGCGGCACCAGCACGGCCCGTGCGCGGGCAGAGCGCAGTCGCAGGGGGTCTTGCCGGGGCGGGATATGCGCTGTCATGGCGGCTCCGTCACCGATTGCGCGGCCAGTCACCCCGAATCCTGCGCTCGAACGACGATTCGCACAACGGGGATCCCCTTGCGTTAACCAATTCCTAACCATGCTCGTCCCAAGCTGTGCACGGGTGTGGAAGGGAACGGCAATGCTGGCACGGGCACGAACGGTGGCCTTCGACGGGATCGACGCCCGCATCGTCGAGGCGCAATGCGTGCTGTCGCCCGGGTTGCCGTCGTTTCAGGTGGTGGGCCTGCCCGACAAGGCCGTCAGCGAGGCGAGAGAGAGGGTGCGCGCGGCACTCTCGTCCCTGTCCATCGCCTTGCCGCCGCGGCGCATCACCGTCAATCTTTCACCCGCCGACATGCCAAAGGAGGGTTCGCATTTCGACCTGCCCATCGCGCTGTCACTGCTGGCGGCGCTGGGGGTAATCCCGCCCGAGGACCTGGCCGGCAGCGTGTCGCTGGGCGAGATGGCGCTGGACGGGGCGCTGATCCCGGTCGCGGGCGCGCTTCCCGCCGCCATGGCCGCAGCCGAGGTCGGCGCGGCGCTGATCTGCCCGCGCGCCTGCGGGGCCGAGGCCGCCTGGGTCGGCGCTGCCCAGGTCTTTGCCCCCGCCTCGCTGGGGGATGCCATACGGCACTTTACCGGCGAGTCGCCGCTGGCACGCGCCCGTCCGGGCGAAGTGATCCGCGATCCTTCGCCGCGGGATCTGCGCGACGTGAAGGGCCAGGAACGCGCCAAGCGCGCGTTGGAAATCGCCGCTGCCGGGCGCCACCATCTGTTCATGGTCGGCTCGCCCGGGTCGGGCAAATCCATGCTGGCGGCGCGCCTGCCGGGAATCCTGCCCCCGCTCAGCCCGGCCGAGGCACTGGAAACCTCGATGATCCATTCGCTCGCCGGGCTTCTGGACGATGGCGGCATCTCGCGCACCCGGCCTTTCCGCGAGCCGCATCACACCGCCTCGGTCGCCGCGATCGTCGGCGGCGGGCGCGGCGCCAAACCCGGCGAGATCAGCCTGGCCCACAACGGGGTGCTGTTTCTGGACGAATTCCCCGAATTTCCCCGCACTGTACTGGAGACGCTTCGCCAGCCCATCGAGACCGGCGAGGTGGTGGTGGCCCGCGCCAATGCCCACACCCGCTATCCGTGCCGGTTCCTGCTGGTCGCCGCCGCCAATCCCTGCCGCTGCGGTCACCTGACCGAACCCGCGCACGCCTGCAACCGCGCGCCGGGTTGCGGCGAGGATTACCTGGGGCGGATTTCCGGCCCGCTCCTGGACCGGTTCGACCTCAGGCTCGAGGTGCCCGCGGTTGGCTGGTGCGATCTCGACCTGCCCGCCTCGGGCGCGACCTCGTCCGAGGTCGCGCAACGCGTCGCTGCCGCGCGCGCCGTGCAGCAACGGCGGTTCGAGGGGCATCCCGGCCTGCGGGTCAACGCCGATGCCGAAGGACAATTGCTGGACGAAATCGCCACGCCGGATGCCGAGGGGCGCGCCCTCTTGGGGCGGGTGGCGGACCGGTTCGGGCTGACGGCGCGGGGCTATCACCGGGTAATGCGCGTCGCGCGCACCATCGCAGACCTCGAGGGCAGCGCAGACGTCCGCCTGCCGCATATCGCCGAGGCTGTCAGCTTTCGCCTGACGCTGGTGGCAGACAAGACCGGATGAAGGCAGCGGTCTGGTCCAGGGTTTCGTCAGCCTCGGGCAACCAGCCGTGCAGGAAGGGCCAGACATGCGGCAGATTGCCGGCCAGGCGGATTTCGGCATCCGGCAGACGATGGCGCATGCGAAGGGCATCGTCGCGCAGGATCTCGGTCTCGGCAACATGGATCTGCACCGGGGGGGCGCCCGGAAAGGTCGCGTGCAAGGGTGACAACCGCGGGTCGTCGGCCTCGCCGGGGCGCGCGCCGCCCAGGATCATGGCGCGGATCTCGGTCATGCGATGGGCGGGCAACAGAAGGTCGCGCGCGGCATTGGTGACCAGCGAGGCGCCGGAAAAGGTCAGGTCCGTCCAGGGCGAAAAGGCAAACAATCCCGCGGGGGGGCGCCCTTCGCGGCACAGATGGCCCAGCAGGGCCAGCGCCAGCCCGCCTCCCGCCGAATCGCCGCCCAGAAGGATGCGGCGCGGGTCATGGCCCTGATGCACCAGGGCCTCGAAGGCCGCGAGGGCATTCAGAAAGGCCGCGGGAAAGGGATGCTCGGGCGCGAGGGCGTAATCGGGCAGGAAAACCCGCAAGCCGGTTCGCCGCGCGATATGCGAGGCCAGGGCGGCGTGGCTTTGCGCGCTGCCCATCACATAGGCGCCTCCGTGGAAATACAGGATGACCCCGGCCTCCGTCGGGCGATTGGTGACCCACAGGCCGGGACCGCCGGCCACGCCTTGCAGCACCAGGCTCATCGGCGCCGGTCGTTGAAACAGGGCCACGGCGCGCTCGAACCGGCGGCGCATCCGCGCCACATCCACCCGCCGCGCCAGCCCGGGCCGCAAGACCCGCCGGGCCAGAGCGGAAACCAGCCCGGCTTGCCAGCTCATCGCGCGGCGCGCCGGGCCTCGATCGCCTCCCAGACGCGGGCCGCGACATTGATCCCGTCAAAACGCTCAAGTTCCTGCATGCCGGTTGGCGAGGTCAGGTTTATTTCGGTCAGCCAGTCGCCGATCACGTCGATGCCGACGAAAATCTGCCCCCGCTCGCGCAGCAAGGGACCGATGGCCGCGCAGATCTCGCGGTCGCGGTCGGTCAGCGCGATCCGCTCGGCCCGTCCGCCGACATGAAGGTTCGACCGGGTCTCGCCCTCGGCCGGAACACGATTGATGGCGCCCACAGGCTCGCCATCGACCAGGATCACCCGTTTGTCACCCCGCGAGACGGCGGGAAGGAACTTCTGCACGATCAAGGGCTCACGCGAAAAACCGGTGAACATCTCGTGCAGCGACGCAAGGTTGCGGTCGCCCGCGTCCAGCCGGAACACACCCGCGCCGCCATTGCCATAGAGCGGTTTCAGAATGATGTCGCCATGCCGGTGCTTGAAGTCGCGGATGTCGGCCAGATTGCGCGCGATCATCGTGGGCGGGGTCAATTGGGGGAACTGGAGAACCAGCAGTTTCTCAGGATGGTTGCGCACCCAGAAAGGATCGTTCGCCACCAGCGTGGTGTCGCGGATCAGGTCCAGCAGATGCGTCGTGGTGATATAGGCCATGTCAAAGGGCGGGTCCTGGCGCAACCAGACCACATCCATGGTGGACAGATCGATGCGCTCGGCCTGGCCCAGATGCGCATGGTCCCCCTGCACCCGCTGAACCCGCAACGGATTGGCGCGCGCCATCACGCGCCCCTCGTCGAACACCAGCTTGTCCGGTGTGTAGACCCACAGCTGATGCCCGCGCGCCTGCGCCTCTTCGGCAAGTCGAAAGGTGCTGTCAGCCTGAATGTTGACGCCCTCGATCGGGTCCATCTGGAAAGCGATGCGCAGCGCCATGATCCCTCCTGCCTGCCCTCGGGGCCATGGCCCCCCGCCCTAGATGGACCAGACAGGACCAAGTTTCAATCGCAGCAAAGCCTTCAGGCGCAAAGTGCGTTCTCCACAATTTCGATGCGGCCCTGTCCATCGACCAGGGCCACGTCGAATCGGGCCACGGTGTTCAGGCCGCGCGGGCAGAGCGCCAGGAATTCGCTGGCCGCGTCGTAAAGCCGCCGCATCTGGCGCATCGACAGCCGTTCGGCCGCCCGCGCGTGGCTTCGGCTTTTCTTCACCTCGACAAACACGAACCCCTCGCCGTCGCGGGTAATCAGATCGATCTCGCCGCCCTTGCCGCGCCAGCGACGCGCGGCCAGAGGATAGCCCCGGCGCTGATAGTCGCGTGCCACCTGTTCCTCGGCGGACAGGCCGGCATGGTATGACAATGCTCCGCTCATTCCCCCTCCCCCGATGAGAGCGCGAGCGCCCGTTGATACACCTGTCGGCGCGGCAGGCCAGTCGCCGCGACCACCTGCGCGACCGCCTCGCGCAGGCTGTTGTCCCGCAGAGCCCGGCCCAGCGCGGCGTCGAGATCGTCCGCGCCGATCCCGACCACAGCCCCACGGTCCAGCACCAGCACGATTTCCCCCTTCAGCACCCGGCCTTCGACCGCCTCGGACACCGCGTCGACCGTCCCCCGTATCACCTCTTCGAATCGCTTGGTGAGTTCGCGGCACAGGGCGCAGTCACGCGACCCCGCGTCAGTCTCGCGCAATTCCTCTAACAATCGGTGAATCCTTTTCGGCGATTCGTAGATCACCAGCGTTGCGGGAATCGCCAACACCTCGGCCAGCCAGCTTCGCCGCGCGGCGCCCTGCGACGGCGCAAAGCCGGCAAAGCAGAATCGGTCGGTGGGCAGTCCTGCCACCGTCAATGCGGCCAGCACGGCCGAGGGACCGGGCGCCGCCAGCACACTGTGCCCTTCCGCGATGGCCGCGCGTGCCAACTGAAACCCCGGATCGGCGACCAGAGGCGTGCCGGCCTCCGAGGCATAGGCGACCGAGCGACCCTCGGCCAGCAGCCCCAGGATCCTCGGGCGGACCTGGGCGCCGTTGTGGTCGTGATAGGCGATCAGCGGGCGATCCCCCAGCTTGATGCCATGGATCTCCATCAGGTGGCGCAACGAGCGGGTGTCCTCGGCGGCCAAGACCTCGGCCCCGGCCAGAAGATCGAGCGCGCGCAGGGTGATGTCGCGCGCCGCCCCGATCGGCGTGGCCAGCAGGTGAAGCCCTGGCGGGATGCGACCCGGCCTCGCATCCGCGCCCGTCCAGCGATCGGCGGGAGAGGCGTCATCGTCGGGTTCTTGCGCATCGCTCACGGGCGTCTCCACAGATACGTTTACTTCATCCTGCGTGTCCAATACTGTGGCCCGCGCCGCAAGACGGTGCAATCTTTCCTGCTCCGGCTGCCCCACGCGCCGTATTTCATGAGGACCGCCATGCGCGACGCCCCCGATCCGTCCCGCCGCCCCCGTTCCGCCCTGGCGCGCCGTGCGCTGCTGGCGATGGCCGGATTGCTGGTTCTGGCCGGGTGCCTGCCCGCAGGGCGCGGCCCGCTGGGGCCCCGGGTGGACACATCGGCACCGGTGGTGGTGGCGCTGCTGCTGCCCTCGGGCTCGGCGACGCCCGGCAACGCGGTACTGGCGGCCAACCTTGAAAACGCCGCACGGATGGCGGTCGGCGATCTGACCGGCGTGCAGATCGACCTGCGCGTCTATGACACGCAGGGCGATCCCGCCGTTGCGGCCACGGTCGCGCGTCAGGCCGCCGCGGACGGCGCGCGCGTCATCCTCGGCCCGGTGCACGGCGCCGAGGCCGCGGCGGTCGGCACTGCCGTTTCGTCCAGCGGCCTCAGCGTGCTCAGCTTTTCCAACAACCCCGCGATTGCGGGGAACAATGTCTTTGTCCTTGGCCTGACCCCGGACAACGCGACGCGGCGGATCCTGCAATACGCGGCTGCAAACCAGCGCGCCAATGTCATGGTAATCGGTGAACGCACGCCGGCCGGCGAATTGATGCTGGCAGCCGTGCGCCGCGGGGCCGAGGACACCGGCGCCAGCATCGTCGCCACCGAGACCTATGAATTCTCGCAGCAGGGCATCGTCAACGCCCTCCCCGCGATCGCCTCGACCGCGCGATCCTCGGGGGCGCAGGCCGTGCTGTTCACCGCCGACAGCGCTGGGGCCCTGCCGGTTCTGGCACAGCTTTTGCCGGACAACCGCGTCGCGCATCCGCAATTCCAGTTCCTCGGCATCACCCAGTGGAACGTTCCTCCGGCCACGCTGCAATTGCGCGGGTTGCAGGACGGCTGGTTCACCCTGCCCGACCCGGGCATCACCGCGCAGTTCGAATCGCGCTATACGGCGGCCTTCGGCGCGGCACCGCATCCGATCGCGGGCCTCGCCTATGACGGGATCGCGGCAATCGGCGCGCTTCTGGGCACTGGCGCCCCCGATGCGCTCAGTCGCGCCGCCCTGACCCAGGGTTCCGGCTTTGTCGGGGTGAACGGCGTGTTCCGCCTTTTGCCCGACGGCACCAACCAGCGCGGTCTTGCGGTGGCGACGATCCGCGACAACGCGGTGGTGATCCTCGACCCGGCACCACGCAGTTTTGGTGGCTCGGGCTCGTGAGGGTGCAGAGGTGAATGCGACCTCCGTCGCCCCGCGACGCTACGCCCTCCCGCCCGCTCCCGGCCCGGACGAAAGCCTGATCTGCCCCGAAACCCGCCTGTGCGACCTCGACGCGCTGGATCGCGCGTTGACCGAGGGGTTGGCCCCGCTGAGCGACCCGCGCGAAATCCGCGCGCTGGCAGTTCGCCTTCTGACCGACACCCTGCGCCACGGCAACACCATGCTGGCCGCGGCGCTGCGCGACGCCCCGCGCGAATCGCGGTCCTATGTGCGCGCGCAGACCTGGCTGACCGATGTGGTGGTGATCGCAGCGCTTCAGGTCGCGCAACTGAACCTGCATCCGAACCCCTCGCCCACGCTGGGCCAGCGCATGGCCGTGATGGCGGTGGGCGGCTATGGCCGGGCCGAGATGGCGCCGCATTCGGATGTGGACCTGCTGTTCCTCGC
>CALEZJ010000624.1 GCA_937927885.1 uncultured Paracoccaceae bacterium
GCCTTCACCATGTCCGGCGCCCCCGGCGCGCCCGCGGGCGAAGAGGGCAATTTCCACGATGCCGTCATCAAGGTCTTCGTGGACATGTACAACAAGGGCCTGATCTATCGCGGGCAGCGGCTGGTAAACTGGGACCCGCATTTCGAAACCGCGATTTCCGACCTTGAAGTCGAGAATACCGAGGTTGCCGGTCATATGTGGCATTTCAAATACCCGCTCGCCGGGGGGGCCACCTATGAATACATCGAACGCGACGACGAGGGCCGCGTGACCCTGCGCGAGACGCGCAATTACATCAGCATTGCCACCACCCGCCCGGAAACCATGCTGGGTGACGGCGCGGTGGCGGTGCATCCGTCGGATGAACGCTACAAGCCCATCGTGGGGATGCTGTGTGAAATCCCTGTGGGGCCAAAGGAACACCGCCGCCTGATCCCGATCATCACCGACGAATATCCCGATCCGAAATTCGGTTCGGGTGCCGTCAAGATCACCGGCGCGCATGATTTCAACGATTACGCGGTGGCGCAGAGGAACGGGATTCCGCTGTATAATCTGATGGATACCAAGGCGCGGATGCGCGTGGACGGGTTGTCGTACGAGGAAAGCGCCCGGATCGCGGGCGAAATTGCGCGCGGGGAACGCGCGGCGGGGGATGTGACGGCGGTCAATCTGGTGCCCGAGGAGTTGCGCGGGTTGGACCGGTACGAAGCGCGCAAGCGCGTCGTGGCGGCGATCAACGCCGAGGGGCTGGCAGTTACCAAGCTGGTCAAATCCATCGACCCCGAAACCCACGCCGAACATCTGGAACGGGTGCCGTTGGTCGAGGAAAAGCCGATCATGCAGCCCTTTGGCGACCGCTCGAAGGTGGTGATCGAGCCCTTCCTGACCCATCAATGGTTCGTCGACGCCGAAAAGATCGTCGGCCCGGCACTGGATGCCGTGCGGTCGGGCAAGGTGCGAATTTTGCCCGAGAGCGGCGAGAAGACCTATTACCACTGGCTGGAGAATATCGAGCCCTGGTGCATTTCCCGCCAATTGTGGTGGGGGCATCAGATTCCGGTTTGGTATGACGAGGACGGCGCCCAGTATTGCGCGCCGAACGAGGCCGAGGCGCAAGCGATGGCCCCCGGCAAGGTGCTGTCGCGCGACCCCGACGTGCTGGACACCTGGTTCTCCTCGGGCCTCTGGCCCATCGGCACCCTGGGCTGGCCCGAGAACACCCCGGAATTGCAGAAGTATTTCCCCACTTCTGTCCTCATTACCGGGTCGGACATCCTGTTCTTCTGGGTGGCGCGGATGATGATGATGCAACTGGCCGTGGTTGGTCAGGTGCCGTTCCATGACGTCTATCTGCATGGCCTCGTGCGCGACGCCAAGGGCAAGAAGATGTCGAAGTCGCTGGGCAATGTCATCGACCCGCTGGCGATTATCGACGAATTCGGCGCCGATGCGCTGCGCTTTACCAATGCGGCGATGGCCAGCCTTGGCGGCGTCCTGAAAGTCGACACCCAGCGCATCGCGGGATATCGCAACTTTGGCACGAAGCTGTGGAATGCCACCCGCTTTGCCGAGATGAACGGCGTTCTGGACCTGCAGCCGCAGGCCAACCCGCCGAAGGCGACTGCCACCGCAAACCGCTGGATTCTGGGCGAAACCGCCCGAGCGCGGATCGCGGTTGACGAAGCGCTGTCCAATTACCGCTACAACGACGCCGCGAATACGCTCTATGCCTTTGTCTGGGGCAAGGTCTGCGACTGGTATGTTGAGTTCGCGAAACCCCTGTTCGACGGCGAGCAGGCGGCGGAAACCCGCGCCACGATGCGCTGGGTGATCGACCAATGCCTGATCCTGCTGCATCCTTTCATGCCCTTCATCACCGAGGACCTCTGGCAACAGACCGGGCCACGCGAGAAACTCTGCATGCATGCCGACTGGCCGAGCTATGGGCTGGAACTTGCCGACGCAGCCGCCGACCGGGAAATGGGCTGGGTGCTGTCTTTGATCGAGGGCGTTCGCTCGACCCGCGCGCAGATGCGGGTGCCTGCGGGGATGAAGCTGCCGATGCTGGCGGTGGATCAGGACGCGGCGGCAGCCGAAGCCTTTGCCCGTAACGCCACCCTGATCGAGCGTCTGGCGCGGCTCGATGGCTTGCACCCGGCGACCACCCTGCCCAAGGCCGCACTGACAGTCACGGTCGAAGGCGCCACCTATGCGCTGCCCATCGAGGGCGTGATCGACGTGAAGGCCGAGGCGGATCGACTGTCCAAGACCCTGGAAAAACTTGAGAAAGACATCGGCGGGTTGTCGGCGCGCCTGAACAATCCGCGCTTTGTTGCTTCCGCCGCCGAAGAGGTGGTGGACGAAGCTCGCGGCCAACTTGCGGAAAAGACCGACGAGGCGGCGCGTCTGCGCGAGGTCCTGGCCAAGTTGCGCGCGATGGCGTGACAGGTTGGGGGGCATGCTGCCCCCCTCTTCACGTCGCGAATTCGCCCCCCGCTGAGAGTACTTCCCGCAAGATGAAATGGCGAAAAATGCCGTTCATCTTGATGCAAATACTCATGTTGCGACGGCTCAGCCGTCGCTGCGCCGGGGCGCGGGGCGACGGCGTGCGCCTCCCTTGGATTTGCCCATCGCCTCGGCATAAGCCGGATGCACGCGTGGCTTGGCCGGTTTTGCCGCCTTGGCGCCGCCTTCAGATGACGGTCCGCGCGCCTTGACTGCCGCCTGCCCGCCGGGCTTTGTTGCCCCGCGCGCCGAGGGACGCGCCCCCGAGGGGCGCTGGCCACGGTTCTGGGCGGTCTCTGCTTTGGCCTTGGCCCGTGCCGCGTCAGACATCGCATCCGACCAGGGCTCGCCGCCGATCACTTCGATACGCTGTTTGGTCAGTGCCTCGATCGCCTTCAGATCGGCCATTTCGGCGGGCGAACAGAAGGCCACCGCCCGTCCCTCGCGCCCGGCCCGCGCGGTGCGGCCGATACGGTGGATGTAATTCTCGGGCACGTTCGGCAGTTCATAATTGTAGACATGCGCGACCAGCGGGATATCGAGGCCGCGCGCCGCCACATCGGTTGCCACCAGCACCCGGGTTTCCCCGGCGCGGAACGCTGCAAGTGTGCGCTCGCGTTGCCCCTGACTCTTGTTTCCGTGGATCGAACCCACGGAAAAACCCCAGCCCGCCAACAGCTTGGCCAGTTTTTCGGACCCATGTTTGGTGCGTCCGAAAACCAGGGCGGATTCGTCCGGGTGACGCCGCAGATACTCCTCCAGGAGTTTCGCCTTGTCGCCCTGCGAGACGAAATGCACCGCCTGCTCGATCTTGTCGGCGGCCTTGCCAGGGGGGGCGACCTGCACACGCACCGGATGGTCCAGGTAGGTTTCGGCAATCTCGCCCAGTTGTTTCGGCATCGTGGCCGAGAACAGCATGGTCTGGCGTTCCTTCGGCAAGTGGCGGGCGATCTTGCGCAAAGCGTGGATGAATCCGAGGTCCAGCATCTGGTCGGCTTCGTCCAGTACCAGCATCTGCACCTTGTTCAGGCTGACCGAGGCGCGTTCCAGCAGGTCGATCAGCCGCCCCGGGGTCGCCACCAGAATGTCGCAGCCGCGCGCCAGCTTGTCGATTTGCCGGTTGATCGAGGCGCCGCCGACCACTGTGATGATCGAGGTCGGCGTGCCCTGCGCCAAAGCGCCCAGCGCCTCGGAGATCTGTTGCACCAGTTCGCGGGTGGGTGCGAGTATCAGCGCGCGTGCGGATTTGGGCGCGGCACGGCCCTGCCCCGCAAGCCGGTGCAGGATAGGCAGGCCAAAGGCCAGCGTCTTGCCGGTGCCGGTCTGAGCCATGCCCAGAAGGTCGCGCCCCTCCATCAGGGGCGGAATCGCGCGCGCCTGGATCGGCGTGGGCTGGTCCTTGCCGGTGCGCGCCAGCGCCTCCAGCAGCGCCGGGGCAAGGCCCAGCATCGAGAAGTCGGTCATCTTGGTCCTTTCGCGCGCCAGCCATCCGGGCGGCGTGCCAATCTCTTTGCGCGCCGACGGAGGGTCGGCGCGGGCAAGCCCTGCAGATGCTCATTGCCGCCCCACTTGTCAAGCGCCAAGACCGGCGAAGCCCTGCCGCCGATCAACTGGACCCTTGATTTATGGGCGATTCGTGGCATCCTGTCGCGCGTGACAACAGACTTCCTGCGCCCGCCCGCCTCGATCAGGCAGCCCGCAAGACCCGAAGGACTGGCTGCACGGCCCGTCGACAATCGCGTCGCGGGAAACCTGAGTGAGGAATGGATCGGACTATGGCCACCGGCACCGTGAAATGGTTCAACGCCACCAAGGGGTACGGGTTCATCGCCCCCGATGGGGGCGGCAAGGATGTTTTCGTCCACATCTCGGCTGTCGAGCGCGCCGGGCTGAAGGGGCTTCAGGACAACCAGAAGATCAGCTTTGAAATGCAGTCGGGCCGCGACGGGCGCGCATCGGCCTCGGATCTGAAGCTGCTCTGATCGCACCAGCCGACAGAGGCAACCGGCATAAGTGACCGCTAGCCCGTTGCGTCAAAGGTGCGCCGTCAAGGCGCACCCTGCATCCCCAGTGCCGAGCGGATGGCAGGGGTCCAGCCAAGGTGCCAGTCCGCGCCATCGCGGATCACCGGGCGTTTCATCAACGCAGGATACTTTGCGAGAAGCGTGGCAGGTTGCTCGGCACGCTCCTCCTCGCTGAGGCCGCGCCAAGTGGTCGAGGCGCGGTTCACCAAGGCCGGGCCAAATCTGGTCAAAAGGTCCGCAAGTTCGTCTGCGGTCAGCGGGTCGGCGCGAACATCCCGCAGGCGGGCGGCTGGCAAGGCGGCCAAAGCCTTGCGGCAGGTGTCACAGGTTTTCAGGCCCCAGATTTCCATGGTCCCCCCTCTCTGAGCATTGGTTTCAACTGGCGCAACCTGAGCGCGTTGGTCAAGACGAAGACCGACGACAGCGCCATTGCCCCCGCTCCCAGCATCGGCGACAGCAAAAGACCAAAGGCCGGATACAGAGCCCCCGCCGCCACCGGAATGAGCGCGGCATTATAGACAAAAGCCCAGAACAGGTTCTGGCGAATATTGGTGATCACCTTGCGGCTGAGGTGGATCGCATTGACCACCCCCGACAAATCGCCCGAGACCAGCACAACCTCGGCGGCCTCGACCGCCACATCGGTGCCGGTGCCGATCGCCAGCCCCACATCCGCCGCTGCCAGCGCGGGTGCGTCGTTCAGCCCGTCCCCGACAAAGGCCACCTTGCGCCCCCCCGCGCGCAACCCCTCCAGGGCAGCGACCTTGCCTGCCGGCAGAACCTCGGCCACCACAGTGTCGATCTCCAGATCGGCGGCAATGGCGCGGGCGGTGGGTTCCGTATCGCCCGAGATCATCGCGACCTGAAGCCCCTCGGCGTGCAGGGCCGCAATGGCGGCGCGTGAGCCAGGCTTGATCCTGTCGGCAACCAGAAACAATGCCTGGGGCTGACCATCGAGCGCCAGAAACAGCGGGGTCTGGCCCTTGGCCGCCCCTTCGGCGGCGTGCCGGGCCAGTTCGCCCAGCGCAATACCCTCGCGCGCCATCAGCCGCTCGGCCCCGATCAGCACCGCCTTTCCCGCAACCCGCGCTGACAGTCCGAAGCCCGGCAGCGCCGTCACCCCCTCGGCCTGTGGCAGGTCCAGCCCCTGCGCCGCGCGCTGTATGGCGCCTGCCACCGGGTGTTCCGACCCCGCCTCGACCGCCGCCGCCAGCGCCAAAGCGCGAGCGGGATCGGTGGCATGGGTGGCCACCAGTTCGGGCCGCCCCTCGGTCAGGGTGCCGGTCTTGTCAAAGGCGACGACCGCGACCTCATGCAGCGTCTGCAACGCATCGCCGCGCCGAAACAGCACCCCCATCTCGGCGCCACGACCGGTGCCGACCATGATCGAGGTCGGCGTTGCCAGTCCCATCGCGCAGGGGCAGGCGATGATCAGGACGGCCACCCCCGCCACCAGCGCCTCGGCCAGACCGGGGCCCAGCGCCAGCCACAGGGAAAAGGTCAGCGCCGCCAGCGCCATAACCACCGGAACAAAGACGCGCGTCACCCGGTCAACCAGCGCCTGGATCGGCAGTTTGGCGCCCTGTGCCTCTTCGACCAGCCGGATGATGCGCGCCAACACCGTATCGGCCCCGACCGCCGTGGCGCGGTAGGTCAGCGCGCCATTTCCATTCAGGGTCCCCCCGGTCAGCGCTGCCCCGGGTTGCTTTGCAACCGGCAGGGGTTCGCCGGTCAGCATGCTTTCGTCAACCCAAGAGGTGCCGGTTTCCACCACGCCATCAACCGCCACCCGCTCGCCCGGGCGCAGGTGCAAGAGGTCCATGGCTGCCACATCGGCCAATGGCAGTTCGACCGTCTCGCTGCCTTTCTGTACCCGCACGGTCGCGGGCCTGAGCCCCACCAACCGCGCGATTGCCGCGCTGGCGCGACCCCGCGCGCGCGCCTCCAGCCAGCGGCCCAACAGGATCAGCGTGACAATGACCGCCGCAGCCTCGAAATAGACCACGCGCGAGGGTTCTGGAACCAGCCTCGGCGCCAGCATCACCAGGGTAGAATAGGCCCAGGCAGCGCCGGCCCCCAGGCTGACAAGGCTGTTCATGTCGGGCGCGCCGTGCCAAAGCGCGGGCAACCCGGACTGAAAGAACCGCAAACCGGGGCCGAACAGCACCAGCGAGGTCAGCACGAACTGGATGGCCCAAAGCGCGCGCGGCTCGATTACCCCGTGCAGCCAGTGGTGAAAGGCCGGGACCAGATGCCCGCCCATCTCTGCCACAAAGACCGGCAACGTCAGGACCGCGGCCATGACCACCGACCCGGCCAGCGCCGCCTGTTCGGCCGCGCGATGCGCCGCCAGATCGGCTCGGCCCGCATCGCTGACCACCCGCGCATTGTAACCCAGCGCAACGCAAGCCTGCACCAGTGCCTCGGGAAGTGTCGACAGCGCCAGATGGCGCACGCTCGCCGCCTCGCTTGCCAGCGAAACACTGGCCTCCAGAACACCCGGCACCCGGCCCAGCGCCCCCTCCAGCCGCGAGACGCAGGTGGCACAGGTCATCCCGTCGACAGCCAGCAGCGTCACCTCCTCGACGGGGGTGAAGCC
>CALEZJ010000625.1 GCA_937927885.1 uncultured Paracoccaceae bacterium
GCTTCATGCTGGTGCAATTCGCCGCACATGGGTTCCTGATCGGCAACCTGCTGGGCGAGCACGGGGAGCCGATGGGGCATGTCGCCGGGATGACCGCCTCGGTGATGGGGGGCGTGTCCACGGTGGGTGCGGCGCTGCTGGCCTGGGGGCTGGGCATCCTGCATCCGGGCAGCCCTGCCTATCTGGCGCTGACCTCGCTGGTCTGCCTGATCCTGGCGCTGTCCAGCATGGCGTGGGCCCGCCGGACAGGCTGAGCATTGCCCGCCTGTTGGCGGGCTCAGCCGCGGCGCAGCCGCTCGCGGTTCAGTGCCAGCCACTGCGCCGACACCAGCACCGGCGCATTCGCCGCCTCGCCGGTGACGATCAGGTCCATGAGGCGCGAGAAGGGGATGACATGGGCGCGGATGTTCTCGGCCTCGGTTTCCAGCCCGCTTACGCCCTCGGCGCTGCCCGGCAAATCCGCGATGGCGACAAACGAGGTGATGTGCTCGGTCACCGCTCCCGGGCTGACGTAATACGAGGCAATCCTGTGCAACGCGCCCAGTTCGAGGCGCGCCTCCTCCATCGCCTCGCGGCGCGCGGCGGCCTCGGGCGTCTCCAGTCCGTCGATGCGACCGGCGACGGGTTCCAGCGACCAGGCGTTCGCCTCGCCGCGCGAATGGGGGCCATAGCGGAACTGCTCGACCAGCATTACCGCGTCGCGCACCGGGTCGTAGGGCAGCACCGTCACTGCATCCGCCATCACAAAGCCCGCCCGCGTCACCACCGGGCTGAACCTGCCGTCGAAATGTCGAAACCGCAGATCGGACTCCTCGACCCCGAAGAACCAGGTATAGGGACGGCGCAGCGTTTCGATCTTCACATCCGCTGGGTCGGCAGGTCGGCGCAACGTCGCGGGTGCCGGTGTGGCCAGTGCGCGACGACGGCTGGCAACCCGCGCCGTCAGCATGCCATAACGCTCGAGCACCGCCTGAGGCGAGGCCACACCCCTGAGAGCCATCACCTCGATTGCGGTTTCCGTGACCAGATCGCCCTGGTCCTGCGCCCAATCGGCCAGCGACCACAGGGGTCCGGGATGCCAGAGCCCTTCGCGCGGCAGGTAGATCACCGCCTCGACATTCTCGGCGCCGACCTGCACCCGCACCGGCGCCGGGTCATAGCCAAAGACCACCTCGTAGAAATCGAGCCTTGCGCGCGCCTCGGTGCCGGGGCGAACCAGAAGGCCGCGTGCCTCGCCACCGGGGCGGGGCGTGAAGAGCGGAAAGCCCAAGTGTCGTCCACCCTGCCCCATGGCCTCGGCGACGACGTGATCGGACAACAGGGCCTCGGTTCCGGCCAGTGCCTCGCCCGCCACGGCCGCGTAAAGCGGGGCGTGGCGCAGCGTGCCATAGATGAACAGGGGCTTATCGGTCATTGCGACGGCGCTCCAGCAAGGCCCAGACAGTATGCGCCACGAGGCCGATCGCGACCCCGCCCACGCCCAGGAGGATGAGGAAATCGCGGTCGACCGCCTTGCCCAGCCAGCCGACGATCAGGTCGAAATACCCGGTAAAGGCGTCCATGACCTCGGGATATCGGCGCCGGTAGCCCAGCACGAACACCTCGCGCACGGCCATCAGCATCGCCGTGGCAACGCCCGTCAGCGCCACTCCCTGCACCGCCATGTAGGCCGAATACCACAGGGCCCGCCCGATCCCGCCGCCGACAAAGACCCAGCCGACGACCGCCCCGACCCCGGCCGTCCACAGCGGGAAATTTCCCATGTTGGCCTCGGGATCATAGAGCGGCTGATACTGACCGGCCGCATGATAGGCAAAGATCGCCAGAAGCACGGCGCAGATCGGCCGGATCAGGGTGAACACGTCGGCGTCTCCGGTCGGCGCGGTCCCGCAAGCTCAGGCCGGGCGGCGCAGGGTGATCTGGGTGACGTCACAGATACCCGTGTGGAACGCCCCTGCGCAAGAGGTCAGGTAGAATTCCCACATCCGCCGGAACCGCGCATCGAATGCCGCCGCCCCGGCCTGCGGGGTCAGCGACTCGATCCGGTCCCAGACCGCGAGGAAACGCTCGTGCCAACGGCGCAGCGTCTGGCTGTAACTCTCGCCGAACTCGATCGAACCGGCCCAGCCCAGCCCCTGCCGCGCGGCCTCTTCGGCAAATCGGCCGGGCGAAATCAGCATTCCGCCCGGAAAGATGTACTTCTGGATGAAATCGACCTGCTTGCGATAGGTGGGAAACCGTTCGTTCGGGACGGTGATGACCTGCACCGTTGCGCGCGCCCCGGCCTTCAGCCGATCACGCAGCGTGGCGAAATAGGCCGGCCAGTATTTCTCGCCCACCGCCTCGAACATCTCGATCGAAGCGATTCCGTCGTAATGCCCGGTCTCGTCGCGGTAATCCTGCAACTTGATCTCGACCCGGTCGGCAAGACCGGCCCGGCGCATGCGCTCGACCGCATAGGCATGCTGGGCTTTCGAGATGGTCAGGGCGGTTACTTTCAGGCCCCGCTGACCGGCGGCATATTCGGCAAAGCCTCCCCAGCCGCAGCCGATTTCCAGCACATGATCGCCCGCCTTCAACCCAAGGGAATCCACCAAAGCGGCGTATTTCTGCTCTTGCGCGCGTTCCAGGCTTTCCTGCCCGGTCCGGAACAAGGCCGAGGAATAGGTCATGCTGTCATCAAGCCAGAGCGCGTAGAAATCGTTCCCGAGGTCATAATGGTGGGCGATGTTCTTCCTGGCCTGCGCGCGCGAGTTCCCGCGCAACCAGTGGCGCAGGCGCTCGAAGGCGCGTACGAACGCCATGCCGGTGAAATCGTCAAGCAACGCCGGGTTGTCGCGGAAGATCACATCCATCAGAGCCTGCAGATCCGGCGTGCTCCACCAGCCTTCCATATAGGCCTCGGCAAAGCCGATGTCGCCTTCGCGGATCAGCCGGGCAAAGGCGTCCGCGTTGTGGATGCGCACCTCGGCGGCCAGACCCGGCTTTTCGCCCTGCGCGCGAAACTGGCGCCCGTCGGGCAGCAGGATGTCCAGACGGCCATAACCCATCCGGGTCAACTGCGTGAAGACCGGCTTGAAGTAGCGTGGCAGCGCGGTCTGCCCGTCGGTCGAGGTGAGGATGCTCATGTATGTCCCAGTCGTTTCTTCGTTTTACGCCAGAGTAACGGCGATGGATGCCTGCGCAAACGGGATTTTTTTCAGGCCTTGCGCTGGGCATAGGCTGCAAGGGCGCGCTCGCGCCCAGAGGCCAGATCGACCAGCGGCGCGGGATAGGCCTGACGGGGCGAAAGCCCCCAGGCGCGGGGCACGGCGTCAAAAAAGGCCAGCGCTTCCGCGCCGGGTCTCGGGTTGCCCTCGGCTATGAACTTCCGACGGTAGGAGCCTGTTTCATCAAACTTTTCCGCCTGCGAGGCCGGATTGAACACACGGAAATACGGGGCCGCATCCGGACCCGAACCGGCGACCCATTGCCAGCCCATCGCATTCGCCGCCGGGTCCCAGTCGATCAGGCAATCGGCAAACCAGTCCAGCCCGACTTTCCAATGTGTCATCAGATGCTTGGTCAGATAACTTGCGACGATCATCCGCAGCCGGTTGTGCATGGTCCCGGTGACATACATCTGCCTGAGGCCCGCGTCGACAAAGGGTTCGCCCGTCATTCCACGACGCCAGCGCTCGGCGGCAGGGCTGTCGCCTTGCCACGGGAACGAGGTCCATTCGGGGCGCCAGTTCTCGGTGAGGATATGGGGCGTATGGAACATCAGGTGATGGGCAAAGTCGCGCCAGACCAGTTCCTTGCGAAAATGCTCGGCGCCGGGATGGCCGGGATTTGCCGCCGCAAGGGCCAGCGCGGCGTGCCAGATGCGACGCGGGCCGATCTCGCCATGGGTCAGGTTCTCGGACAGGCCGGAAACCGTTGATTTGGCGGGAAAGTCCCGATCTGCCCGATAGGTTTCGACCGGCCCGGCCAGGAACCCGTCCAGACGCGCCAGTGCCGCCGCCTCGCCGATCCGGGCGTGGCGGGCCAGCACCGGCGCCCCCCGGTTCATCGCGGCGCCAAGGCGCCAGTCGGCCAGATCCTCGGACCCCGGCCAGTCCTCTGGCACCGCCAGTCGTGCAGGTGCGGGCAAGGGTGCGGGCACCCCGCGCGCGCCGAGCGCCTTCCAGAACGGAGTATAGACCTTGAAGTAACCGCCCTGCCCGGTTTCCACCTCCCAGGGTTCGGCGAGGGTGTGACCATGGAAAGATCGCGCCTCAAGCCCTTGAGAACGAAGAGTTTCCTTGATTTCTGCATCCCGTGACCGCGAGGCAGGGTCGTAAAGCCTCGACCACCAGACACCCGCGGCACCGGTCTGGCTGGCCAGCGCCATCAGAACCGGCAGCGCCGCCCCGCGCCGAAGGATCAGGCGCGACCCCTGTTGCCGAAGCCGTTCCGCAAAGCTTCCTACCGCCTCGCCCATCCGCCAGCGCGCGGCGGCACCGAGGGTCAGAACCGCGTCATCGGCGATGAAGACCGGGACCAGCGGCCGTCCGGTCTGGGCGGCCGCGTGCAGCATGGGGTGATCATCCAGACGCAGGTCGCGACGGAACCACAGGATCAGGGGGCGCGTGTCATTCATAGCACCCGATCTAGCGCGCCGATCAATTGGTCAACCTCGGCGCGGGTGGTATAATGCACGAAGCTCAGCCGCAGCACGCCGTGATCGGGGTTTGCCCCCTGCGCCGCCAGCGCGCGAACGGCATAGAAATTGCCGCCACCGGCCATGACGCCATGCGCCGACAGCGCACGCGCCAAGTCTTCGCCCGGGCGCTCGGCCATCACGGCCACCGTGGGCGCGCGGTTGGCCGCCGTCTTCGGCCCCAGCAGGCGCAATTCGTTCCGGCTGCCGAGATAGTCGAGAAGCGGTTGCAGCAGGGCCACCTCGTGCGCGCGCATCAGATCATGCACTGCCCCGGCGCGTTCGACCGGCGTGGCGGTTCGGCCCGGGAAATGGTGCGCGAAAAGAGCGTCGACGTAATCCGCCATGCCCGCGCTGGCGGCGATCTGGGCGTGGTCGGGGCCTGCCGGGGTGAAGCGTTTGTAGAGAGAGCCCTCGTTGAAATAATGCCCCTGATTTGGCAGTCGCATTCCCAATTCGCGGCGGATGACCATGATCCCCTGATGCGGCCCATAGGTTTTATAGGCCGAAAACAGATAGATATCGGCCCCCAGCGCGCCCACGTCGACAAAGCCGTGCGGGGCATAGCTGACGCCGTCCACGCAGACCACGGCGCCCGCGTCATGTGCCATGCGGGTGATTTCAGCGACGGGATTGACCTCGGCCACGACATTCGAGCAATGCGGGAAGCACACCAGCCTGGCGCCCGGAAGCAGCGCCGCCAGCCTGTCCAGCGGCAGATGCCCGGTCACCGGGTCGATCTGCCATTCGCGCACCTCGATCCCGCTGGCGGCGAGACGACGCCAGGGGCCGGTGTTGGCCTCGTGGTCCTGGTTGGTGACGATGATCGCATCGCCCGGTTGCAGATGCTGGCGAAAGGCCTGCGACAGGACATAGGTATTCGCCGTCGTCGACGGGCCAAAGCTGACCTCGTCGGTCGCCACCCCCATCAGCGCGGCCAGACGGCGGCGGGCCTCGTCCATCTCCTCGCCGGCAAGGCGACTGGCCTCATAGGGCGCATAGGGCTGCACCTTGCGCTGGTGGTAGTAGCGCGTCAGCCGGTCGATCACCGGCGCGCAGGTATAGCTGCCCCCGGCGTTTTCGAAAAAGGCCTGACCCTGCAGGCTGGGTTCGGCAAAGGCGGGGAACTGGGCGCGGACGAAATCGAGATCTAGGGGCATGGGACACTCCGTTGTCGGGCTACGATAGCCTTGGCAAGGTCCGCGCGCCAGAGCGGGAACAGTTGACAGGCGCGCGACAAGGTGCGACGATTGCCTGACAATAAAGACATACCAAATCCAATTGGTTGACCCCATGAGCAGTCCTTTGCCCCCAGCCGTTCGCACGCCGGACCGCGCCGGTTCGATCGCCACCGTGCTGCAAGACAACATCCTGTCGGGCCACTACGGACCCGGCGAGCGACTGCCGTCCGAGGCCGATCTGTGCGCGCATTTCAAGGTCTCGCGCCCGACCCTCCGCGAGGCGCTGGGGCGGCTGACGGCGCGCGGGCTGATCGCCTCGAAGCGCGGCGCCGGTGGCGGGGCCTTTGTTACCCGCCCCTCCGCCGAGGCGGCAAGCCAGCAGGTTGCGGCGCTCGTCGGACAGAGCCTGCGCACCGAGGGCAATGCCCATCGCCCGTTCCTGACCGAGGCGCGCATCCAGATGCAATTGGGCTGCGCGGAACTCGCGGTTCTGAGGCGCACCGACATCAGCGACCTGCGCGCCGAGATCGACCTGCAATCGGATTTTGCCATTGACGATGCCGGATTTGCGGCCTCGATCCGCCGGATGAACCTGGCGCTGGCCGCTGCCTCGGGCAATCAGGCGATGACGATGTTGACACAGGGCCTGATCGATGCCGAATTCTCGCTGCCTCCGGCGCATGGGTTTCCGACACGGGTGCGGGCGCGCTATCTGTCCTATCATGTGCGCCTGGCCAACAGCATCGCCGCCGGGCGCGCCGACGAGGCGCGTGCGGCCCTGATCGAACTCTGGGGATACGAGAACGACCTTGTGTCGGGTGCGGTGGATGCCGCGCCGCAGGTGGAAAAGCCGCCAAAGATGCGCGACCTGCGACTTCCGCCGGTGCAGCGCCTGACCCCGCGCCCGACATCGACCGAAGACGAGTGAGAGCGGCTGCGCCGACCCTTGCAGGCCAGCGGCATGGCGCCTATATTCCCCTTGTTCCCGGCAACGGGGACTATGGACATAAACGCGCTCGTAATAAACGGATCGGACCCGGGGGCGGTACCCGGCGGCTCCACCAAAACCCTGTCATTGGGGGTCATGGGGCCGAAACAGGATCGACGAACGCCTAAAGGGGTTTGCTTTGTCCCGGTGAGGTACCACCGTTATCGGTCCACAAGTACAGTTGCCAATGACAACCGTGCTCCGGTGGCTGTTGCTGCGTAAGCGGTAACGAAACCGAAACCAAGTCCTTGCGCTTAGCCGCGTAAGGCGGGGCCCGCAGGAGCCTGGCAACAGAATCCTGCACCTTCCCTCCCCTCACGGCCCCTCCCCTCACGGCCCCTCCCCTCACGGCTTCGTGACTGGCGTCCAGGGCCATGCGTGGCAGGGTTTGGACATGCGCCCCCTTTTCGCCCCCCTTCTGGCCCTGCTCCTGATCCCCGGCCCCGTCCGCGCCTGTTCTATCGCGCTGGTGCTGGCGATGGATGTCTCGGGGTCGGTCGATGCCTTTGAATACCGCTTGCAGGTCGAAGGGGTCGCAGGCGCCCTGCGCGATCCCGACGTGGCGGATGCGATGCTGCGTGGACAGGTGGCGCTGGCAGTGCTGCAATGGTCCGGCGCCATCGAACAGAGCCTCACCC
>CALEZJ010000626.1 GCA_937927885.1 uncultured Paracoccaceae bacterium
CCGCATGACCGAGGGGTTGCCGCTGAATCCGCGTCTGACGGCACAGCCTGCCGAGGTGGCCGAGGCGATCCGGGCCGCCGACCTGCGCGGGCGCGACGTGATCTATGTGCGCCGCATCTGGCGGCTGGTCATGGCGATCATCCGCGCCCTGCCGGAATTTTTGTTCAAGAAAACAAGGCTTTGATTTGCACTCGCCCGGCGCGCGGCCTTGCGGGATCAGCGACTGCGGCGCACTTGTCCCCAGGCTGACGACCCGTCATCGCCCTGCATCGGCAACCTGCCGCCGATGTTGCGCGACCGGCGCAATGCGTTCATTGTCGGTTAGCACTTTCACCGGTATGTGAAGAGACATGATCCGCCTTCGCACCGCATCCCCCTCGGCCCAGACCCGTTCAACCACGGCCGTCGTGGCGCCCTTGTGGGCGGTGGATTGGTGGCCTTGGGGCTGGTCGCGCTGGGTGCGCAGCGGCTGGTCCAGCCCCCGCCCCAGGCTGCGCTGGCCCAGCTTCCCGCCCCGCAGGTCTGGCTGAGCAGCCTTGCCCTGCCTGAGGGCACCGCCTTTGCCGCGCCGGATTACACGGTCGAACCCCTGCTGCCGCGTGGCCCCGCACAGCGCCGCGCGCTGGCCCCGAACGCCCCCGCGGCGCCCGCTGCCCTTGTCGCGGTCGCCCCGTCGCCGCAGCCCGTCGCCCCGCGCACGGTTGCCGTGGCGCCGATTGCTTCGCCGGACCAGCCCCTGCGGATCGCGGTGATCGAGGGGCGGCCCCAAGCCGTTCCGCCGCGCCGCACGACGCCCGCCGAGACCTCGACTGAGGGGACCGTGCTGGCGCTGGTCCCCGAAACCGCCGGTTCACCCGACCCCACGGCCGAGCAACTCGCCGCGCTCCGGGCGCCCAGTCGCTCGCCATTGCCGCGCCAGCGCCCGGAGGCCCTCGCGGTGGCGACCCCGGCCGCGGAACCGCCTGCCGTCGCGCTCGCCAGTCTCGCCCCCGGAGGTCTGCTGGTCTCGCGCACCCCCGTGCCGCGTCCCGAAACGGTCACCCGCCTCGCCAGCCTCGATCTGGGCCCCGGTCCCTCGGCGCTTGCCGCACCGCGAGCGCCGGAAGCCACGCCGCCCGGCCCCAGTCTCTCGGTGCCCGCACTCAATGAGGCGGTCGCCTCGTCCGACCGCTGCGCCCCCGCCCTGACCCGCGCCGTTCCCCGCCGCCCCTCGGGCGCAGGCACCGGCAGCGCGGTGATCGGACGATTGACCGCGCTTGGCGGAAACGAGCGCGACCGGGCCATCACGGCCGAACTTCTGGGCGGCAACATGCCCGATTTCCTGCGCACGCTTGTGCCGGTGACCTTCTCGGGCACCGGGGCCAACGGCCAGCGCACCCGCGTCACCATCTGCGTGACGCCCGACTATCTTGCCGTCGGCTCGGACAGCGACTTCGTTCGCGTCCCGCTGGGCCTGCCCGCCGCGATGCAGGTGGCCGAGCGTTTCGACATGGTCCTGCCGACGACAATGATGGTCGATGCGATCTATGCTCAGGCCAGTGTGCGCCTGTCGCCGTCGCCGATGGAACCCGGCGCGCAGATGGCCTCGACCGGGTATTTCCTGCGCCACAACGCCACCGTCGAAGGCCAGCGCGCCCGCGCGGGCGGGCGATTGGGGCAACTGGTCTCGGGCCACAAGAAGGACCTCGTGCTGACCAACCGGCTGAACGCCAATCCCGGACGGGTGGCGATCTATGGCTGGCACCGCCCCGGCGGCGCACCGATCCAGCCGCTGAGCACGGTGCACGGCGCCTCTTACGCCGATTACAGCCACGGGATCCGGCTGGTCAGCCGCCGCGCCTATGTCAACGGGCGCGAGGTGGATCTGCGTGATCTGCTGGCCGACAGCCGACTGGCCGGACTGGTCAGTTCCGAAGGCACGATCACCCATCGCCAGATGCTGGCCTCGCTGCGCTGACGGCCGGAACCGGACCGGGGCACGACCGGGTTTTCACGACAGGGACACCCTGCGGGAAGGGCAGCCTGTCGGCGGACCCTTGGCCATCCTGCGGGTGACCTGCCGCACCTCCACGCTTTTGACAGACACGAGGTCAGCGCGCGAAGCCGGGCCTGCAAGACCGCGCCGTTGCGGCTCGCCATCACCGAACCCATCGCAGCAGGCGCACCTTGAGGGAGCCGGGGACGCCGACAGGTCCCAAAGTCCCGGACGGGTCCTCACCAATTCGCAAACGCAACCCGCGCCGAAAGCAAAGCGTTCCGGCGCGGCGACCCTCTCGGCGACCATCCAAAGGCGCGGCCTGAGCCGTCTCAGCGGATGTCGCGGAAGCAGCGGAACCCGAGGTGATAGTTCGAATGGCTCCCCGTCGACAGCACCCGCGAGCCATGCCAGTAGGGCGCCCGCCACCGCGCCCAATGCTCGTGCGCGCGGACCGTATCCCAGATGAACCACGACCCCTTCATCTCGGTCACGCCCAGGATCGTCGACCCGCGCGAGGCCATCTGGTTTTCCGCCAGTGGCAGGTTCATGTGCTCGGCCGCGTTGCCGTCGATGTCATAGACCCCGAGCGGCGAGTGGCATTGCGGGAAGGATCCGGTGGGATAGGTGTTCGACCCGCAACCGGTCCAGGACCCGCCATTGCACTGGGGCGATTTCGAACTGCCGGTGGCGCAGACCCCGCGACGCCATTCTCCGATCGAATAGACATTGGACTGGCTGGCATAGCGCTGGTTGTGCCACGCGCGCATGGCCTGCTGGCTGCCCAGCGAGAAATTGTAATCGGGCGGCAGCAGCGCCCCGGCGGCTGCCCCCTCCCATTCATGCGCATCGCCGATGCGGGCACCCTCGGCCGCACAGAGCGCGACCGCCTGATCGGCGCGAACCCAGACCACGGGATAGGTCAGCGGCACGTTGGGGTATTCGAACATATGGGCGCAAACCCGGGCGTCTTCGGGCCGCTGCGTGGCAGGATCGTAAAGCGGGACCTCGTAAGGGCGCCCGCAGATGCGCTCGAAGCGCGCGTTGCGATAGCCCCGGCGCACGGATTCGACGCTGCCCCCGAGCCGCGTTGCGGCCTCGGCCGGGGTCATCGGGTGGCGGGTGATGGCGGGATTGCCCTGCCCCATCTGCGGCGCCCCGGCAAAGATCGCGCGGATGCGGTCCATCGTGGCGCCCGATAGCCCGCGCCATTCCTGCATGTCGCGAAACATCGCCTCGTTGTTCTGCGCCAGCGTCTGCGCGCCGCCGACCATCGGCGCCAGCATCAGCGCCAGTCCCAGTCCCAGACCCAGTCCAGCCAGTCTTTTCATGCCATCCTCCCTCAGCGGCGCAGCAGGTAGAAGAAATCGCGGTTGTCGGAAAACTCGATGAATCGTCCCATCGGCCGCCCGTCGCGATGGCGCGAGTCGCTTTCGGACATGCGGCGATCGAGATGCACGATCGAGAACTCGGGCGAGCCCGGCTCGCGCGGGTAGATTGCCGAATAGGTCAGATCGAGCGAGTTCATGTCGAGCAGCATTCCGTAGTCGCATTGATAGGCCTGGAACGTGCGCGCCATGCCCGACGGCGTCACCGACATGAACACGGCATAGATCAGGAACTGCCGCCCCTCGACCCGGCGCACACAGACGCCAGACCGCAGCGTCCTCAGTTGCGCCTCGGCACTGCCCGACCAGTTGCCGCCCATCCAGCTTTGCACCTGCCGACCCGGGCGCGGCGTTCCTTCCGGGCCAAGCTCGACCAGCGGGGTGCCGTTCTGGCGCGCGAAACGGATATGCGGCAGCAAGGTGTTCAGATCGTCGCTCCAGGTCTCCATGTTGACGGTGCCGTCCTGCAAGACATAGAGCGTGGCCAGCCCCGGTTGCAGGCGGCTCAGCACCACGCCGTTGACGACAAAGCCGTAATGGTGGCCGTGGTTGGTATAGGCCATGTCGGTCAGCCGCCAAGCGCCGTGATCGCGCTTGAACCCGCCCGCAAAGATGCCCGCCAGCCGATCCATGAACACCGGGTTCAGCATCCCGGTCATGTTCAACGGTGCCAGCGTGTCGAATCCGTCCGGCCCCGGCAGGTTATAGTTGCGACCCGAGCCCGAGGGCCGCGGCGACCAACCGACGGAGGGGTGCGAGGTGCCGATTTCATAGCGCAGATCAAAGCGCGACATGTCGAAGGCCCAGAGGTGGACATCCGAGCCGTTCTCGACCCCGTCGAGCCCGTTCGCGCCAGACACGCGCAAGAGGTCCTGCGCCACCATGCCGGGCTGCACGACGCTGGCATAGATGCCGGGCGCGTTCTGCACCGCGTACCAGCTTCCCGCCTGCATCTGGTTGCTTTCCGCGCCGACCAGATCGACCCGCAGGTTCGAACGCATCACCGGCTGGCGCGACAACAGGGCCGAACCGAGAATCGCCACCACCTCGCCGGCCTCGGCCTCGTTCATGGTCTGGGCCGAGGTGAGATAGGCGTCCTCGTAAAGCGTGTCCTTGATCAGGTTGATGAGGCTTTCGCCAAACGGGACGTATCCGCGCAGGAACTCTGTCACCGCCTCACGCGTGGTGCGGCTGCCCGAGCCGGGGTTGCGCAGGAACAGCCGCTGCTCGCAGATCGGCGCATAGGGCAAGGCACCCTGGCGGGCGCTTTCCAGTTCGCCATCCCAGGGCGTGCAGGTCACGCTGCCCGCCGCACTGTCGATGGTCAGCGTCGAGCCATCGGGCCCCAGCGAGACGGTGAACAGTTCCGGCGCCGCGTTTTCCAGATGCCAGACCCGGGCCGAGCGTCCCTGCCCGGTTTCCAGCACGAACCAGGCATTCACATAGGGATTGAGCGAGATCAGCCGCAGCGGCGTGCCATCCGCCGCAGTGCCGCCGAGTTCGGCGCGAAACGGCTGGAATTCGACCACCGAGCGGCGGTAATCATCCCGGAAGGCGGCGAATTGCGCCGCCCTGGCGGAAGCCGGTGAAAACCAGGGGGCCATGGTGTCGGCCTTGGCCGGGGTGGTCAGAAACAGGCCCCCCAGTGCCGCGGCGCAGGCGGCCGAGGCAAGGCGCATCGTGTAACCCTTGGTCTGCACTCTCATTCTCCCGAACAAACTGGCTGTGGCGCCGCAGCGCCGCAAATGGCTTCGGGGCACCCTGCCTCAATCGGTCGATTCAGGCAACAGCGCCCGGACAGCTTGTCCCGGGTCTCAAGCTTTGTTGAACCGCTCCCCCTTGACGGCGCAAGTCCGCCGACGCGCCGATCATTGCATACATCGGCATACCGATTGATTTTCCCGCCGCCGCTGGCTAAGAGGGCGCAAACCCGCATCAGGAGTCGCGCCATGACCGCCACCCGCACCGAAACCGACAGCTTTGGCCCGCTCGAGGTTCCCGCCAACAGATACTGGGGCGCACAGACCCAGCGCAGCATCATCAACTTTCCCATCGGCTGGGAGCGCCAGCCGGTTCCGATCATCCGCGCGCTGGGCGTGATCAAGAAGGACTGCGCGCTGGTCAATATCGCGCAGGGCGACATCGCGCCCGAACTGGGCCACGCCATCGCCGCCGCCGCCCAGGAGGTGATCGAGGGGAAATTCGACGACAACTTCCCCCTTGTCGTCTGGCAGACCGGCTCGGGCACACAGTCGAACATGAACGCGAACGAGGTGATCTCGAACCGCGCGATCGAGATGCTGGGCGGGGTGATGGGGTCGAAGAAGCCCGTGCACCCCAATGACCATGTCAACATGGGCCAGTCGTCGAACGACACCTTCCCGACCGCGATGCATGTCGCCATCGGCATGCTGGCGCGCGACGTGCTGCTGCCGGGGCTGCGCAAGCTGCACGCCGCATTGGACGCCAAGGCGCATGAATTCAAGGACATCATCAAGATCGGCCGCACCCATACGCAGGATGCAACACCCCTGACGCTGGGGCAGGAATTCAGCGGCTATGCCAAGCAGGTCGAACGCGGGATCGCGCGCGTCGAAATGTGCCTGCCGCATATCTATGAACTGGCGCAGGGCGGCACGGCGGTGGGCACGGGCCTGAACACCCGTGTCGGCTGGGATGTGAGGGTTGCCGCGCAAATCGCTGAAATCACGGGACTTCCCTTCATCACCGCCCCGAACAAGTTCGAGGCGCTGGCGGCCCATGACGCCATGGTGATGTTCTCGGGCGCCCTGAAAACCGTCGCCGCGAGCCTGTTCAAGATCGCCAACGACCTGCGGCTTCTGGGTTCGGGGCCGCGCTCGGGTCTGGGCGAACTGATCCTGCCGGAAAACGAACCCGGTTCCTCGATCATGCCCGGCAAGGTGAACCCGACCCAGGCCGAGGCGCTGACCATGGTCTGCGCGCATGTCATGGGCAATGACGCCGCGGTCGGCTTTGCCGGGTCGCAGGGTCATTTCGAACTGAACGTCTACAACCCGATGATGTCCTATAACGTGCTGCAATCCATGCAACTTCTGGGCGACAGCGCCAGCGCCTTCACCGACAACATGGTGGTGGGCACGCAGGCCAATGTGGCGCGCATCGACAAGCTGATGAAGGAATCGCTGATGTTGGTGACGGCGCTGGCGCCGACCATCGGCTATGATGCCGCGACCAAGGTGGCAAAGACCGCGCACAAGAACGGCACCACCCTGCGCGAGGAAGCCATCGCGCTGGGCTATGTCGACGGCGAAACCTTTGACCGCGTCGTGCGGCCCGAGGACATGATCAGCCCGAAAGGCTGACAAAAGATGGGGGCGCGGCACCGCTTCGCGCCCCCTTTTTCGTGCGACGGAGAGTTCCAACCTCGGCGTGTAACCCCCGACACGCAAGGAGCTTTTTCATGTCGCGCCTCTCGCCCTATTTGCTTTGGACCCTGCTTTCGCTGCCCGCTGCCGGGTTCCTGTGGCAATTCGCCACCTCCACCGACATGCGCATCGCGCACGAATTGCTGCACCCCACCGGCGAGTTCTCGGCACGGTTTCTCATCGTCGCCATGCTCGCCTCACCGCTGATGCTGCTGTTTCGCAAGGCCCGGTTCCCGCGCTGGCTGCGGCAGAACCGGCGGTATTTCGGCGTCGCCAGCTTTGGCTATGCCGCGCTGCATACGGTCTTCTATCTGATCGACCGCGGCACATTGGACCGCGTTCTGGACCAGATCGCCCGGTTCGACATCTGGACCGGCTGGCTGGCGTTGGCGATCTTCGTTCCGCTCGCCGTCACCTCGGCTGACTGGGCGCAGCGGGTCCTGGGTCCGGCCTGGAAGACGCTGCAACGCTGGACTTATCCGGCCGCCGTGCTGACTTTGCTGCACTGGGCGGCACTGCATGACTGGGGCCATCCTGCGGCGGCACTTGTGCATTTCGGCCCGCTCGCCGCACTCGAGGCCTATCGGCTTTGGTACTGGTATGGTCCGCGCAAAGCTGCCAGACTGCGGGCATGAGCACCGATCCCTTCGCGAACCGCCTGCTGCGCGCCCTCCCCGGAGCGTTGGGCACCGGCATGTTGGGCGCCATCCTGATC
>CALEZJ010000627.1 GCA_937927885.1 uncultured Paracoccaceae bacterium
GCCTGGATCGCGGCGAACCGGGCCGATGTGGCGGGGCAGGTGCTGATCTATCCGGGACTGGGGGGTGACATGGGCCTTCCCAGCTATTCCCGTCACGCGAATGCGCCGATGCTGACCACTGCGGATGTGGAGTATTACGCCACGATGCGCTTTGACGGGCCGTGCCGCCCGGGCGATCTGACCGCGAGCCCGCTGGAGGCAAGCGATTACAGCGCCTTGCCGCCGACGGCGATCTTTACCGCGCAGGCCGATCCACTGGCGTCGGACGGAATGGAATACGCCGCCCGGCTGGCCGAGGCAGGGGTGCCGGTTGAACTGACCGAAGAGCCCGGTCTGGTTCACGGCTATCTGCGCGCCCGTCACATGGCGGCAGGCGCGCGCGACTCATTCGCCCGCATCGCCGGGGCGCTGGGCGCCCTGGCGGCGGGGGCGAGCGATCAATAGCGGACGACGGCCTCGAAGAGTTCGGGCAGTTCGAGATCGGGGTTCAGGATGTCGACCAGCGGGAAGCTGTAGCTGGCCGAGGTCCCGTCCGCACTGATCTCGCCATTGCTCGATACGATGGCGGCACCGGCGATCC
Organism: uncultured Paracoccaceae bacterium; assembly: GCA_937927885.1. Taxonomy (GTDB): domain Bacteria; phylum Pseudomonadota; class Alphaproteobacteria; order Rhodobacterales; family Rhodobacteraceae; genus Pararhodobacter. Next base: position 581 of record CALEZJ010000627.1, read on the forward strand.
GGATGGTAAAGCTGTGGCCTTCCAGCATCGGGCGCATCATCGCGGCCATCTGCGGATCCTCGCGCATTTCGCCCGCATCCGAGGCCATCTGCCCCAGCGGGAAGGTCACGCGCACGGTGCCGTCGCCCAGATCGGTCGCGGTCGGGACAGGCTCGCCCTCCTCGCCGGTGAAGACCTCGGCAAAGCTGCCCTCGATCAGCATGTCGCTCCGCGCTTCGGTGTCGGTCATCGTCAGGGTGCCCCCTTCGTCAGCCGGGCAGAACCCTTCGCCGCCGCCCATCATGTCCAGCATCTGGCGCTGGATGCTCATGAATCCGGTGATCCGGGCGGTGTCCGCACCGGTGATGGCGGCGGTCATGTCGATGTTGATACAGCCAGCGAGTGCGACGGTCGTGGCGAGGGCGGCGGTTTTCAAAAGGCGCATCAATCACTCCTTGAAGCGGGTTTTCGCTAACAGGTTACAAGCGGCAGGTGAAAGCCGCCAGAGGTGTTTCGTCGCGCCGGGTGGTGCGACCGTTGACTCTCCGGACAGGGGAGGCGGACGGGGGCGGCGCGCGGGCCGCGGTCCTGTCTCAGCCGGTCACCTGCTCGCGCAGGATCGCGGCAGTCATCGAGACCACCAGATAGATCCCGGCAAAGATCAGGAAGGCCAGCGCCGTATTGGCGTAGGCGCGGGGATAGGTGGGCTCGTCCGGGGCAACAGGGCTGACCCCAAGGGACAGGTAACGCACTTGTCGGTTGGCTTCGATCCGCGCGGCCTCGAGTTGTTGCATTGCCTGCGCCAGCAGCAACTGGCGTGTGGCGACATCACCCTGCGCCATCACCTGCTCGCTTTGCAGCCGTGCGACCGAAGGGCCACCACCGGCCCCTTGCGTCAGGGTCGCGCGCATCGTGGCGATCTGCGCCTCCAGCGTCGCCACCCGCCGTTCCGCCTGTTCAAGCCGTGCGGCGTTGGGACGCGGATTGGCGCGCAGGTCGGCCAGGCCAAGCCTTTCATTGTTCAACTGGGTTTCCATGTTGCCGATCTGCTGGGTCAGAAGCGAAACCTCGACCTCGCTCGACATCATCTGATAGCGCTCCTGCAGGTCGAGAACACGTTGCTGAGCCTCGACCATGCGCTGTTCGGCAAGTTGCACGCTGCCCATCGCGTCGCGCATCTGGTTTTCGCGAAGCCGCTGGGTCAGTTGGTCGACCTGTTCCTCGGCGTAGGCGACAAGGGCGCGCGCGAACCGTTCGCTTGTCGCGGGATCTGCGGCGATCACCTCCATGCGGATGATGCCCTCGGTCGGGTCGTAGCTGACGCGCACCATGTCTTCGTAGAGCCGATAGGCGGCTTCATCGGTCGCATCCGCCGGGAGGCGGCGCAGCGGGTCGATGGTCTCGCTCTGGAAATAGGCCTTGAAGCCTTCCTCGCGGTCCAGCCTGCGCATCGCGTCGCGCGATTGCAGGTAACTTTGCACGGTGACCGAATCCTGCATCCCTCCCAGCGGCGAGCCCGAGAACATGCTGCCCAGCCCCCCGGCGGCGACAGGGGCGCTTTCGGCCTGCTGGATGACGAATTCCGATTTCGTCGCATAGAGCGGGGTCGCCACGACAAAGAAGTACCAGGCCGCCAGCAGTGTCGGCAGCAGGACGAACACCCCGAGCCGGGCCACCAGAAGCGCCATGCGCCGCCGCCGCCGCTGGGCTATCTGGCGCTGGATGGGCGACACTTCGGCGTGGCGCTGCGACTGGCTT